>NZ_JYHN01000055.1:0-742 GCF_000954015.1 Clostridium sp. FS41 | reverse complement strand
CTTTATCAGCTCAGCTCTCGCCTTCCCTTCGGACCTAGGAGCCAGGCGTCCTTGCAGAGGGCTTAGGGGCTGGGGGTGTGCACACTGCCAAAGCCTCCCGCGGGGAGAGCTCTTTCCGAGGGAAAGGAAGCGCCCCAGGCTGCATTCCCAAGCTGGTGCTTCCCCGCCCAGACTAAGCGCCGCACGGAGGGAATCAGGGTCCCGGTGCCCCTGGCTTGGGGAGGCAGCTCCACAGCCAGAGTGTTGCTCCGTTTGTGCCCAGAAAGCGCCTGCCAGACCGGGCCTTCCCTGGAGCTGTCCTGCCGCCTAGAGGCAGGTGGATGTGCTGTGCGGGCTTCCCCTGGGCGTTTGGGCTCCCTAGCAGAGCCGCAGCGCAGGGGAACCAGCCCATGATCAGTGAGCTCCGGGCAGTTACTTTGGTCCCAGGTTTGGAGCCCAATGCCCGGAACGCGGGAGAGAAGAGGCTGGCTGCCGGCGGGTGCTTGCAAGCCTGTACTGGGAAGGACCGAGTGAGCTTCCACACCGGCGGAGCTCCAGCTCTGCGCCCAGGCGCGATAGCACAGAGCCCCGGCCGAGAGGCTGCTCTGTGCTGGGCGAGCCTCCCCAAGCCCTGCCCAGCTTCTAGCGTTCGCGCCCGGGAAGGAGCAGGCTGCGGGTGTGTGGGAGCCGTGAGTGGTGCCTGACTGCTGCCTCAGCTCAGCTCTCGCCTTCCCTTCGGACCTAGGAGCCAGGCGTCCTTGCA
>NZ_JYHN01000054.1:0-218539 GCF_000954015.1 Clostridium sp. FS41 | reverse complement strand
CTCAACCTTGAAAAATACTATGGAAGTACCGCAGAATGAATATTCTGTGGTATTTCCATAATTTGGCTGACCGCAGAATGAATAGTCTGTGGTAACCAAAATCAAATGTCGTGTCCGATTAAATATAAGGAATCCCAGGCGGTTCTGAGTATAGAAAGGAAGATGTATGGACGCGGGAATGCTTGAAGACTACATCATTGCGGAAGACGATATCCCAAGGGACGGCGGAAAATATCCCGAATATACAGCCACCATGTTTATTGTGATCGAATGTTATTACAACAGTATAGCAAAAGGCTATCTGCAGACGTTTTACCAGGAGCAGCCGTTCCCCTTCTTTGGCCTTGACAATATGCTGATACAGCTTGAGCGCATTATGGACATGGCAGGTGTGCCGAGCAAGTGTAATGAATACAGGCATATGGTGAATATTTCTTCTGCAAGAAAAACAAAAAAAGATTTACCACACATGGAATCTGATCAAAAATTTCAGCCTGTTAAATTCAATCCCAACAACATATGCGCGGCCAAACATCTTTTTTCCATCAGAGTATATTCCAGGCGGAACGCAAGTATTCAGGGCATACTGAGAAATGCTAAAAAGCAGATGAGTTTCAGAAGCGGGATCGATGTGATCCGAGGGATCCATGAATGCATGAGCGAGGTGCTGGAGGAAGGAAATCATGTTGAATAAAGGATGGATCGATATACATGCCCATGTATTGCCTGGAGTGGATGACGGGGCGCGGGACTGGGAGGAATCCAGGGCATTGTTAAAGCTGGCATATGACCAGGGGATACGGCACATCATAGCTACCCCTCATTATACATATAAGCAGGATGTGGAAAAACTTCAGGATTTAGGCTCACGCCTGGATCTGGAAGCAAAATCCATTGCACAGGATTATGGGATCAGCCTTGGGCAGGAGATCATGTATTTTGAAAGCCTTACAGCTTATCTGGACCAGAATAAAGCACTTACCCTGGCCGGAAGCAGATATGTGCTGGTGGAATTTGAACCATCGGACAGCCTGGGCAGGATCCAAAGGGCAGTGCGCCAGTTGATACAGGCTTCCTATTTTCCTGTAATCGCCCATGTGGAGCGTTATACATCCCTTAACCATCTGGAGGATTTGGCGGAATTGGTTGAATGCGGGGCATATCTTCAGATGAATTCCCGGAGTCTGGATGGCGGATGGACGGATCAACGTGCCAGGAGGTGTAAGCGATGCTTAAGAAAAGGGATCATTCATTTCATTGCCACTGATATGCATAATCCATGGAACCGACCACCGGACATCAAAAACGCAATTTCATGGATTGAACGCAATATAGGGGGGAACACAGCGCTTCAGGTGACCATGGTAAATCCTGAATTCATTCTTCTGGACAGAATGATATAGCAAAAGAAAGTATGGAAAAGGTAACAGCAATGGAAAACAACATATATGAAGATCGGAACGAGAACGAAATTGAAATTGATGTATTGGAGTTATTGTTTGTATTTAAGAAAAAAGCATGGGTGATCATTTTGGCCGCGTTGGCGGGATGCCTCGGATCCGGTATATACAGCAAAATGATTTTAAAACCAGTGTATACGTCCACCTCCATGGTGTATGTACTGTCAAAGGAGACAACTTTGACCTCCCTGGCCGATCTGCAGATAGGAAGCCAGCTCACAAAGGATTACAGTGTAATGATCACCAGCAGGCCTGTTTTGGAACAGGTGATTGAAAATCAGGGGCTGAATCTATCATACACCCAATTAAAAAATATGATACGCATCTCCAACCCTGCCGATACAAGGATCCTAAACATGTCAGTATCAGACACTGATCCGGTAAGAGCCAAGGCCATTGTAGATGCGGTGGCCAAGGCGTCCTCAGATTATATTGGGGATATTATGGAAATGATCCCGCCTAAGATCATAGAGAACGGTGTGGTTCCCTCTGTCCCTACATCCCCTAATATAAAGAAAAACGCGGCGCTGGGAGGGCTGGCCATGATCGTGGCAGCCTGCGGTATCATATCCCTTCAGGTTATTATGAACGATACCATACGCTCTGAGGAAGATGTGTCCCGGTATCTGGGAATCAGTGTTCTGGCCGCCATACCTGAAAATGGGGAAACGGAAAATAATCCGTTGGTCCAAAAAAACAAGCGAAAGAAAAGCCGGAAAAAACAGAAGCCCATATCAAAAAATGGCTGAGAGGAGAGAGACGAGGTATGGATCAAATATTAAATCTGAAAAATACAGGGGAGAAGAATTATCATTTTGAAGAGTCCATCAAAACGCTCCGGACCAATATGCAGTTTTGCGGAAGCAGCCTGAAAACCATCATGTTCACAAGTTCACTGCCCAATGAGGGGAAAAGTGAGATTACATTTTCAGTGGCCGCCTCCCTTGGCAGCATAGGAAAAAAGGTATTGATGATCGATGCGGATATACGCAAATCTGTACTGATAAAAAGGTATGAGATCAAGGGCAATCCCAATGGGCTCTCCCAGTATCTCAGCGGACAAAAATCCCTGGATGAGATCTGTTATGCCACTGACGTGGAAAATCTTGACATCATCCTTGCTGGTCCCTATTCCCCAAATCCGGCTGAACTGTTGGAAGACTCATTGTTCCGGGAATTGTTGGAAAAAGCCAAGGAAAGGTATGACTACATCATCATTGACACACCGCCAATGGCAAATCTCATTGACGGGGCCATTATTGCTAATCAATGTGACGGGGCAGTCATTGTAATAGAGAGCGGTACTATCAGCTATCATTTGGTCCAGAAAGTAAAAGGTCAATTAGAAAAGAGCGGGTGCCGTATTTTGGGAGCTGTGTTGAACCGGGTAGACAAGGAATATGAGAATGGATATTACAAAAAATATTATGGGAAATACTATGGGAAATATTACAGAAATACTGGGGGAGGGGGTATAGAGGCATAAGTCTATGGACAGAAATGGGTAATAACATATATGAAGCAAACAGAAAACAGGAAGAATCCAAACCATAAGAATTGGAAGAAGGCGGTTGTTGCATTCCTCTCTCTGCTGACTCTGTTTTTTATTCACAACACAAGCCGGTTGTATGCTGAGAAGATGACATCGGCGGAAGATGTGGCTCAGTGGCGCCGGGAACAGGCTGAAGACAACCTGGAAAGCGAATCGCAAAAGATTGAATACCAGGGAAAAATATACCGCCGAAACGCCCATGTAAAAGCCATACTGTGTATGGGTATAGACAGGCCCCAAAACCTGAAGGAACCCACAGTTGCCGGCTCAGGAGGACAGGCTGATGCAATTTTCCTTGTTGCCCAGGACATTGCCAGGGATAAGGTGAGGATCCTTATGATACCAAGGGATACCATGACGGAGATTACGCTGACTGATTTAAGCGGAAATATTCTGGGACGGGATATTCAGCACCTGACCTTAGCCTATGCTTATGGAGACGGCCGGGAAAAGAGCTGCCGGTACATGGCGGAAGCGGTCAGCAATCTGTTGGGAGGGCTGTCCATTGACGGATACATGGCAGTCAGCATGTCCGCCCTGCCGGTGATCAATGACGGGGTTGGGGGCGTTGCCGTAACCATAGAGAATCAGGGAATGGAACAGATTGACCCTGAATTTATCTGCGGAAATACAGTCACTCTCATGGGCAGGCAGGCGGAAGCATACATCCGTTACAGGGATACCGGGAAAGCCCAAAGCGCACTGGACCGTGCGGAACGGCAGAAATCTTATATACAAGGATTCCTGCGGGCTGCCGTGGAAAAGGCTGGAAAGGGTGACAGCTTTGTGCCGGGAATCATGAACGAAATATCACCCTATATGGTAACGGATATGTCAAAAGACAGATACATGGATATGGCGCTGGCCTTTTTAGGCAGCGGGCAGGATGTGGGAGCCGCAGATATGATCACACTTCCCGGCCAGGCAAAGGAGACTCCGATCTATGACGAGTACCATCCTGATCAGGCAGGGATACAGTCTGTTATTTTGGATATGTTTTACCGGCAGGAATGAATACTAATCTGAATACTAAGCTTGTATACACCGGTAAAAAAAGATGAAAATAGGTATGTAATAAATACTTATTATAAATAGCTGATGTTAGAAAGGAAGGGAAGAAATGATGAAAAAAAGGATTGCAGCCATGGCATTAATTGCTGCACTTGCAGCGTCACAGACAGTATGCTCCTATGGAGCCAACAGCCCGGGTACAGGCCCGGTGATCGGGGATAACAGCGGAGATAGTGAGTATGACATCGGGGAGCGGGTGGATAGCGCTACGGGCGGTGGTTCCACATCAGGCAGTTCTTCTGTAACCGGATCCGGGCAGGGAGCCAATGCGGTTGAAATTGGCGTTGGGCAGACTGCAGGCGAGACAGCGGTTACCACAAACAGCAGAGGTCAGGCCGTTGTGGGAAATACGGCACTTGAGTTTGTACAGGGAGGGGGCGGCGCTGTAGCAGGTCTTCCCGAAATTGCCGTAAACGCAATCAATGGTATTAATAATGGCCAGCCTTTAAACCAGGTGGTTCCAGGTGTGGATTTGACCGGGTATAACGCACTTGTGGGAACACATGCCATCGTCACAAAGGATGCAGCAACCAATACGGAAAAGGCCGGTCTGGTGGAAGTCCCGCTGTATGTTCCAAACCTGGTTGACGGACTGGGAGAGGTGCAGGTTCTTTTTTACAATAACCTGACAGGTACCTGGACTTTGATCCAGCCAAACAGGATCGATACCGCATCCAAGATGCTTTGGTTTAATATTCCCAATTCAGGCACTCTTTCCGTAATCTACAAACGTTAAGGCCCTGTACAACGGCACAAAAGGGGATTATGAAAGTGAAAGGTAAAAATAAACTGGATTTAGAAGCGTACCTGCCCCACAGCAAGCGTGTGAGGATGAGGATACTTTGGGTATATGACATGGCAATGGTCTGGATCTGTACATGCCTTGCCCTTGGACTGCGATTTGACTTGAGTTTGTCTTTAATTCCCATTGAGTATGCCAGGGAAGTGTGGAAATACGGCTTACTTCAAATGGCAGTGGTATCCCTTGTTTTTTATGCAGGGCATCTTTATGCCATTATGTGGGGTGTATCAGGAATCCGTGAAATGCTGCAGGTGGTTTTGGCTTGTCTGGCTGCTGCCCTGGCACAGTCTGTTGGGATCCTTATGTTTGAAGTGCGCATGCCAAAAAGTTATTACATTTTGTGGTTTGTTCTGATAACATTTGCAGCCATGAGCGGACGTGCCAGTTTTCAGGTGCTTCAAAAGATAATAAACCGGATCAACCGCTTTCTTGAAAAAAACAGGCCTGCGCGGGTGATGATCGTTGGAGCAGGGCAGGCAGGGGCATTAATATTAAAGGAAATGAAAACCAGTGAAAAATTCCATGGATATCCTGTTTGCATGGTAGATGACGACAAGGACAAACTTGGACGTGTCATAGATGGCATATCCATTGCAGGCAGCCGTGAGGATATAGGAAAACTTGTCCGGGATAAGGCAATTGACGAAATCTATGTGGCGATTCCCACGGCTTCCCCGGAGGATATAAGGGATATTTTAAAGATCTGCCAGGAAACAGGATGTCAGGTTAAAATGCTTCCCGGCGTATATCAGCTTATCAATGGGGAAATTACGATTTCAAGATTTCGTAAGGTGGAGATAGAGGATCTGCTGGGCAGGGAGCCTGTCCAAACCAATCTGGATGAGATCATGGGTTATGTAAAAGGTAAGGTGGTCCTGGTCACCGGCGGCGGAGGCTCCATTGGAAGCGAACTGTGCAGACAGCTGGCAGGACATCAGGTAAAACAGCTTATCATATTTGACATATATGAAAACAATGCCTATGAGATCCAGCAGGAACTCCGGCGCATATACCCTCAGCTGGACCTGGTGGTTTTGATCGGATCTGTACGCAATACAAACAGGCTGGAAGGTCTGTTCCGTACATACAGACCTGACATTGTATATCATGCAGCTGCCCACAAGCACGTGCCTCTCATGGAGGACAGCCCCTGTGAAGCCGTTAAAAACAATGTGATGGGAACCTATAAGACGACCAGGGCCGCCATCAAATATGGAGTCAGGCGCTTTATCCTGATCTCCACAGATAAAGCGGTAAACCCCACAAATATCATGGGAGCAAGCAAACGTCTCTGCGAGATGATTATACAGATGAGCAATCAAAAGAGCAGGACCGAGTTTGTTGCAGTGCGCTTTGGAAATGTTCTGGGAAGCAACGGAAGCGTGATCCCATTATTCAAACAGCAGATAGAAAACGGCGGCCCAGTGACAGTTACCCATAAGGATATCATACGCTATTTCATGACGATTCCGGAAGCCGTAAGCCTGGTGATACAGGCCGGTGCCTACGCAAAGGGCGGGGAGATCTTTGTACTGAACATGGGGAAGCCGGTAAAAATTCTGGACATGGCTGAGAACCTGATCCGTTTATCCGGCTACGAACCGTACAAGGATATAGACATCTGCTTTACAGGGCTAAGGCCAGGTGAAAAGCTGTATGAAGAACTTCTCATGGATGAGGAAGGACTTCAGAAAACAGAAAATGAGCGGATATTGATAGGAACACCCATCCAGATGGATTATGAGCGGTTTGAAAAAGCGCTTAACCGCCTGGGGGAAGCTGCCCAGAATGAAACAGGGAATATACGGCAGATGGTTTGTGATCTGGTGCCGGAATACCATTATAAAGGTTCGGATGCGGATATTGCTGCGTCAGAAGCCGCAGCTGGTTTGGAACCCGGTGTTGCAGTGTTAAATGCGGACAGGCCTTTTATTCACAAAAGAATCGCAATGTATAACATGGGAGGCAAGTAGAGGGGAGAAAAAGGGTATGGACGCAGAATTGTCGCTTTGCCGCATTCTGGGATCATACCTGTTATATTGTTAAGCTATATCTGTGGAAAGAACATTACCTGCTTTGGTTGATCCAAGGCATCGTAATCCTGTCCATGGAATGGCGAAGCCTGCCCTATTTAATCAATGCTGTCTAATCCAGATTGAGATTTCTCAATTAGATCATGGAACATATTTGGAGGATTGGAGATGGAAAACTGGTATGCAGTACAAGTTAGAGCCGGAAGGGAAGAAGCAGTACTGCAGTTAAGTAAAAAGATAATAGATGAATCTGCTTTGAAGGAGTGTTTCATTCCATACTACGAACGTATGAAGCGCTTTCAAGGGGAATGGCATAAGGAACAATATATTTTATTTCCGGGATATATCTTTCTTGTTACAGAACAGGTGGATGTACTGTTCTGGGAATTGAAAAAAGTACCGGGATTAACAAGAATTCTTGGAGATGGAATGGAATTTGTTCCTATAAAAGAGGAAGAAAAGGTGTTTTTGCAGAAGATGGGAGGCAGTTCCCATTTAGCTGAAATGTCCAAGGGAATTATTAAAGGTGACAAGGTTATCATAATGTCTGGGCCTTTGTCAAAATTTAAAGGTAAGATTACATCTATTGACAGGCATAAAAGGCTTGCAGTGATTCAGATTGAGATGTTTGGCAGATGGATGGATGTGAAGGTAGGGTTGGAGATTGTGCATAGGGAGTAGTTAAAAATACCATATCAATCAAGAACTGGAGAGGAAACAAAATGGATACAACAAAGTGTTATGAAAAGTTTGCCAATAAGGTTTGGCTTAGTTCACCGACCATGCACGGTCCGGAATTAAAATATGTGATGGAAGCCTATGAGTCCAACTGGATGTCTACAGTAGGAGCCAACATTAATGAAGTGGAACACCTTACCTGCGAGAAGATAGGATGTAAGTATTCTGTAGCTCTTTCCACCGGAACAGCGGCATTACATATGGCGGTGAAGCTTGCAGGAGTCAAATGCGGGGATAAGGTTTTTTGTTCCGACCTAACCTTTGGCGCCACTGTAAATCCAGTTGTCTATGAAGGGGGAATTCCGGTTTTTGTTGACACAGAGTATGATACCTGGAATATGGATCCTGCTGCATTAGAGAGGGCATTTGAAATTTATCCAGATGTAAAGGTAGTGGTAGTAGCACATTTATATGGTACACCAGGCAAAATAGATGAGATCAAGTCAATATGTGACAAACATGGAGCTGTGATTGTAGAGGATGCTGCTGAATCACTTGGCGCGACATATAAAGGCATTCAAACAGGAAACTTTGGTATGTATAATTGTATTTCGTATAACGGAAATAAAATCATTACTGGTTCATCAGGGGGCATGCTGCTGACAGATGACCTTGATGCGGCAAATAGGGTGCGCAAATGGTCTACGCAGGCTAGAGAAAATGCTCCTTGGTACCAACATGAGGAATTAGGTTACAATTATCGTATGAGTAATTTAATAGCAGGCGTTGTACGTGGGCAATATCCATATTTAGAGGAACACATTAAGCAGAAAAGGGAAATTTATGAGCGGTATAAAAAGGGATTGTCAGGATTACCGGTTCGGATGAATCCGTATAATAGTGATAAATCGGAACCTAACTTCTGGCTGAGCTGTATGTTAATTGATGAGGTGGCAATGTGTAAGCAGGTCAGAGGAGAAAAAGAGGCTTTATATATCAGTCAATCCGGTAAAAGCTGTCCGACAGAGATCTTGGAAAATTTATCAAAATATAATGCCGAAGGCCGTCCAATCTGGAAACCCATGCACATGCAGCCCATATATAGAATGAATGGCTTTATCACCCGTGATGGGAACGCAAGAGCGAATACAAATGCATATATTGAAGGTAGAGACAAAGGAAAGGATGGTATGCCGTTAGATGTAGGCATGGATATCTTCCATCGGGGATTGTGTCTGCCGAGTGATAATAAGATGACGGCCCAGCAGCAGGAAACAATTATTGAGATAATTAAGAATTGTTTTGAATGAGGATTAAAAGGTGGAAAAGATAATGCATATAAAAAATAAGTATTATATCCCTCATCAAAAAGGATTCTATGAGAAATATATAAAACGTCCACAGGATTTTATCTGTGCATTATTAGCTTTAATCGTTTTATCCCCAATCCTGCTAATAATCATGATTCTTGTGCGGATTAAATTGGGAACACCTGTGTTATTCAAACAAAAGCGTCCGGGACTGAATGGGGAGATATTTACTTTATATAAGTTCCGTACAATGACGGATGAAAGGGATGCTGATGGTAATCTTTTACCGGATGAGGAACGTCTTACACCATTTGGAATGCAAATCAGACGGCTTAGTATCGATGAACTTCCAGAGATATGGAATATTCTTAATGGAACACTTAGTGTGGTTGGACCACGGCCATTGTTAGTGTCCTATCTGTCTCTTTATAATGAACAGCAGGCAAGAAGGCACGAAGTCAGGCCGGGCCTTACTGGCTATGCACAGGTGCATGGGCGAAATTCTATTACATGGGAAGATAAGTTTGATAAAGATGTCTATTATGTAGACCATATTACCTTTATAGGAGATTGGAAAATCGTATTTCAGACAGTGAAGACGGTTCTAAAACGTGAAGGAATCCATTCACAAACAGCAGCGACAATGGAGTTTTTTACAGGTACACCTAATCATATATCCGAAAAAGAAGCAAATGACTAAAAGTTTGTTCAGCAGGTGAAATACAGAAGGAGAGCAGGATGAAAATACTTTTTACCAGTGTTGGACGCCGTGTGGAATTGATGCAGGCCTTTCGCTGTGCAGCAGAGAAGTTAAAGGTTGATTTAATAATCATGGGAACAGATATAACAGAAGATGCCCCGGCATTGTATTTCTGTGATAAAACACAAATCGTATGCCGGATTGAAGATAGACAGTATATTCCAATGCTTCTTAAGCTTTGTAAAGAAGAAAAGGTAGATTGTCTGATACCGATGATTGACACAGACTTGTTGGTTTTGGCAGGGAATAAGGAACAATTTGAGGCAATTGGGACAAAAGTGTTAATTAGCGCAGCAGATAAAGTAAAACTCTGCAGAGACAAGAATTATACTGCTGATTATCTTATTTCATTAGGATTAAAATCTCCGTTACCATTTAATGATTTGGCAAAATACGAAGCTGCCTTTAAGGCTGGAGAACAGCATTTTCCCGCTTTTATAAAACCCAAGGATGGCAGTTCAAGCATGAATGCTTACAGGGTGAATAATTTAAAAGATTTAAAACGGTATGCAGAAAAGATTGAAGATTACATTATCCAGCCATTCATAAGCGGCAGGGAATATACGATTGATGTATTCTGTGATTATTATGGAAACCCGGTATATATTACTCCCAGGGAGAGATTGGCAGTCCGTGCAGGGGAAGTCCTTAAAACAAAGATTATTCAAGATGATACCATGATAGATGAAATATTGATGTTAATCAAAGATTTTAAACCTTGTGGGCAGATTACGGTACAGCTTATCCGTGATGGAGATACAGGGGAGGACTATTATATAGAGATCAATCCACGTTTTGGCGGCGGCGCACCTCTTAGTATGAAGGCAGGAGCTGACAGTGCGGAAGCAGTTATTAAAATGCTCACAGGCGGGAGAATGGAGTATGTGGAAAAAGCAGCGAGGGACGGAGAAATATATAGCCGTTTTGACCAGAGTATCTGTGTGAAAAAGGGAAAAGCCAGGATAGGTAACAGATGATTGAGATAAATCAAATAGCAGATGTACTGAACTATACAGAAGGGCTGAAAGCTGTAGTATTTGACCTGGATGATACGCTTTATGGAGAAAAGGAATATATACGAAGCGGATATCGTGCGGTAGCAAAGGTCATTCCCCAGGTGAAAAATGCAGAAAGGAAGTTGTGGCGTTTTTTTTTGGAAAAGAAGCCTGCCATAGATGAAGTCCTTTCCATGGAAGGTATATATACAGAGGAAATCCGTCAGAGATGTCTGGGGGTATATCGTTTACATGAGCCGGATATTCATTTGTATGATGGGGTCATGGAACTATTGACAAAACTAAGATGTAATGGATATAAGCTAGGTGTCATTACAGATGGCAGACCAGAAGGTCAGAGGGCGAAAATCCGGGTTTTAGGATTAGGGAAATATATGGACCATATTATTGTTACGGACGAACTTGGCGGTGTTAAATATAGAAAACCAAATGAAGCAGCATTCATTCAGATGGCAGATAAGCTAAATGTGGCTTTTACCCAGATGTGTTACGTTGGGGATAATATTAAAAAGGATTTTAGTGCCCCCCTAAAACTTGGGATGAGAGCGGTATGGTTTAGAAATCAGGATGGTTTGTATTGAGAACAGTGGTAGAAACAAAGGAAAAGCAGGTAGTCAGATGGCGTTGAAGAAACAAGTATTAATTGTATCCCAAGTGATACCGCAGTGGTATGTGGATGTATTGGCTGAGGCATTGGGAGAAGGGGTACATATAGATATCATTACTGGCAGCAATGTCAGAGGGAATGTTATTAAATCTCCCAAACATGAAGCAGACAGTTTGAAATCCAGGCTTGTATGTTGGTATAGACATTTCCGTTTTGTAAACCAGTGGATGAAAGAAAATCAAAGCGTGCACTACGATTTAATATTTGCAGTATCAAATCCACCAATCAATGCATATTTAGGTTTAAAACTTAAAAAGAAGTTTCATGTCCCTTTTATTTATATGAATTGGGACATATATCCGCAAGTGATTGAAAGTACCATAAGGAATCCGGCAGTAAAAGTTATCTGCAGACTCTGGCATGAATGGAACTCTGTAAACTATCCCAAAGTTAATCAAATGTTAACCATAGGGGAGCAGATGGCGGTATCCATAAATAATAGCCTTAGAGAAAAGATAAAGATTACCTGTATCCCGATTGCTGCGGATATAGGGCTATTACAGCCAATGGAAAAACAGGAAAATCCATTCTGCCAGGAATACGGACTATGCGATAAGTTTATTGTTCTTTATTCCGGAAAAATGGGTATGGGTCATAATATAGAGGTTATATTAGAAGCTGCAAGGGTACTTCAAAATCAGAGGAAGATTTGCTTTGTGTTTATAGGAAATGGTCCCAAATATCCAATAGTGGAACAGTTTATTAAGGAAAACCAATCGGAAAACATAAAGCTATTTCCATTGCAGCCAGATGATATATTTCCGTATTCAATGGCCTGTGGCGACATAGGGATTGTGACACAGGAAGCGAGCATGTCCCATTTGTTCATGCCGAGTAAAGTTTATAGCATGATGGCCTGTGGGGAAGCAATTGTTGGTATTTGTACTAAAAAGGATGATTTGCATTCTTTGCTGGAAAACAACCCGATAGGTATTGCGGTTACAGATGGATCAGCAGATACCCTTGCCAGGGAAATTTTACATTTATATATGGACAAAGTAACTCTTGAACGTTATAAGAAATGTGCCAGAATAACGGCGGAAGAGAAATTTAGCAGTATAACAGTTACGAAACAGTATAAAGAATTATTTAAGAGGTACATGCTGCAGGGGGAGATTGGATGAATATTAAGTTTGCCTTGGATGTTACCTGGGTTCGTCATAAAATTGTTGGAGGCACAGAATCTTTTACCCATAACCTGCTTCAGGGCTTTATGGAGACAAAGGATACGTTTTCATTGTATATTATTGCTGCGTTGGATAATGAGCAGTATTTCAGAAAATATGAAGAGGATGAAAGAATACATCTGATTATTGCGCCTGTGAATGCAGGGTCTGTACCTAAGAGGATTATATGGCAGAATTTATGCCTGAGCCGCTTTCTAAAAAAGAACAGAATAGGGCTTTGTTTGGAACCCGTTTATGCGAAACCATTTTTCAATATTAGCAGAATAAAATTTGTTACAGTTATTCATGACTTGGAAGCACTGCATTTTCCAGAAAATCATTCCTGGATGACTAATATTTGGCTTCGTTTAAGCTGGTTTAACACAGTAAGGACATCGGAGCAGGTTGTTTGTATTTCAAATTTTGTCCGTCAGGATATTTTAGATACATATCAAATATCCGGAGATAACCTGACAACCATTTATGATCCAATTACGATTGATGTATCTGATAAATGTGATTTTGCCAGAATGAGGATGCAATATGGAATTAATCCAGAGGAATATTATTATACGGTTTCCAAGTTAAATCCGCATAAGAATCTTGTGACCCTTGTTAAGGTGTTTGGGGAGATTAAGAAACAGAATATTCAGGATATTCCCTGCAAGCTGGTAATCAGTGGCGTGAATGGCGGTATGGAGGAGGAATTGCGTCAAGTGGCAAAATCCTATTCACTTGCAGATGAACTCGTTTTAACTGGCTTTGTGGAAAATAACGTCCGAAACTGTCTGTATAGCAATTGTAAGGCATTCTTGTTCCCAAGCGTTTTTGAAGGTTTTGGAATGCCCTTAGTAGAAGCAATCAGTTCAGGTGTGCCTGTTATTACTACGAACATGGTATGTATTCCGGAAATCACACAAAATGCGGCTAGCTATGTGGAGGATCCTTATTCGGTAGATGAATGGATAGGAACAATAAAAAGTGCCCATATATCAGAAATAAAGTTTGATGAAGGTATCTATAAGCCGGATTACATAGCGCGTCAATATCTGGTCGTTTTAGAAAAATGTAAAACGAAAAGGCGGGGAAGAAGATGATTTCAATAAGCGGTATCGATTGTTGTGGTAAATCAACGCAAATTGAACTTTTATGTGAAGAACTAAAAAGCAAAGGGCAAAAATGTGAGGTAATATGGAGCCGTGGCGGATATACCCCGGGAATCCAGGCGGTAAAAAGATTTTTCAGGAAAGAAAAAAATATAAGTAAAGAAGATCGCATTAAGTTTTCCGAGGAGGTAAATGGTAGCCCGATAAAGAGGAGGCTACTTTTTATTGCATCATTGATAGATTTGTGGTTGTATTATACCCTGGTTTTGCGATTAAAAGAGATTTTTGGAACAACAGTAATCTGTGATCGTTATATTTGGGATACATATATTGATTTTAAATTGAAATACCCAGAATATGATTTTGAGCATGGCTTTTGGTGGAGATTAACATTGAAAACCATGCTGAAACCAAATCCGTCAATTGTCATGTTTATACCAGCAGAGGAATCCATGCGCAGAAGTGGTTTGAAGGATGAACCATTTCCCGAGCCCATTGATGTGAGGCGGAAACGGATTGAAATGTACGATTTTTTAGCCGGGAGAAATGTGTGGCAGTGGCGTATTGAGGCAACCAATACGATTGATAAAGTCTTCGATGACATCAGAAAGGCTTGTATATGAAAATCAGTCAGATGCTTTTAAGAGAAGATTTCTATAGGATAAACGATGAAACGCTGGACAGATATTACACTGAAAAAACACAGAATACGAGGTTATATATATATCCCCAGTTAAATGCAATTGTAACTGCTAAGCCAAGCAGGAAGGTGTTGGAATATCTTTTGTGTGAGTATAGTGTCCGGAATAATGCTTTGAAAAGAATTCTTACGGGTGCATATGTGGGACTGTGTTTAAGCAGCTACGGATGTATGAGTTCAAAGAGGATAACGGTACATGCTGCGATTGACGATAATACATTAATATATCCGTGTAATAGAAAATACAGGATTTTCAACTTTTCAAAAAATACAGTAGAGGTCATACCCAAATATGGATTTCCACAAGACGATTTACAAAGAGAAATCTTTTTTCGGACCCAAAATGGATTACCAGATTTTGTGCCGCAGCTGATTTCATTTACCTCTAACCGTTATATGGAGAAAATTATAGATGGAAGGCCCCTGGCCCGTATCTCTGATGATTATGATATATATGTCAATCGGGCCTATAATATGTTTTATGAGTATGCAAAGGATAGAAAGCGTATAATCAGCGGTTCAAAATATGCAGAAGAGTTATATGCTTTGGTATGTAAACAGATAAGTGTTAAGGTGAGAAGACAAGAGACAGTGAGATGTATTGCAAGTAAGTTGGCATCAGTGGTAAGAATGGCAGACGAAATTATGCTGCTTTTTTCCCACGGGGATTTACAGACAGGAAATATTTGGGTTGAGAATAAGACAGGAAAAATTTTTATTATAGACTGGGAATCCTGGGGAGAACGAAGTATTTGGTATGATAAAGCTGTTCTGATGGAAGGACTTAGGCCAAATGGTATTGGGAGTTACTGTAAGAATGAAATATCAAAAGAGAAAGAAGCCTGTGTTCTTTTGGAAGACCTGATATTCCAGCTTAATGAACTGGAAACTTTGCCAGGTGATTTTGGATCTGACAAATTTGATGAATACCTGGCCTGTTTAGAAATGCATATGAGAGGTAAGAAGTATGGATTGTCTTGTGTATAGAATTATGGGTCAAAATGGGATTTGTGCATATCCCATTGAAAATTTTGTTTCGTTGTAAAAACAATATACAAAACGCTGTTTCCAGATTGTTTGTGGATAAACAGGAAGTATCATAGAGACAGTTATCTAAAGAATTGGCTGAAGCATGTGACATGTTTATTACGTGGTACAGGATAGGCCATGAAGCAGAAAGGATATAAAACTAAGTGGAAAAGCTGTTCAATTTTTTGGACGATGACATTTATCGGCTCATGCTCGACATGTCAAGAGAAAAACACTCTGAAGAGGAAAATCAGGATATAAAAGAACGATACGGAAAAGTAAATCAAAAGAAGCTGTTTGTGGTTTGCCGCGAACATGAACTGCATGGTGTGACTGGTGCATATGCAAAATCTATGGGACTGCCCATTCCTGATGAGTGGGAGAAAGCGTTTCTTTTAGAAAAAAGGCGGCTGGATTTTTTGAAAAACACAGCAATCCAGGTTTGTCAGCTTATGTCGGATCACGGAATACCAATGGTTATCCTAAAAAATGGCGGGATTATGATGGATATGATTCCAGAAACAGTTAAGTGTCCAATGGAGGATATTGATTCATTAATAAGAAAAACTGATTTTTATCAAGCGCATAAGCTCTTAATAGAAAATGGTTTTACCTTTAAATTTAGAAGCGAGTATGAAGCAGAGAAATTGGAAGAAGCATACAGGGATGGTTCTGCGGAGTATTTCATTACAATGCCCACCGGTGAAAAGATATGGTTTGAATTAGCATGGAGAGCAGTTGCAGGCCGTTGGATCCGTCCTGACTTAGAGCCGGATACGAATGGTTTTATTGGACGCTCCCATACAGTAGGCGATACACAGGTGCGTGTTCTTTCTCCAGAGGATAATTTGCTGCAGGTATGCATTCATACGGCAAAACATTCCTATGTCCGTGCACCGGGCATGCGGCTGCATATGGATGTGGACCGTATTGTTGCACATACGGATATTGATTGGGGGTTATTTTTGAAAAAGGTTAAGGAGGCGCATGTATGCACATCCACATACCTTTCTTTGTATATACCGTCAGTTATTCTGCATACGCAGATACCACAATGGGTGTTGGATGAATTGAGGCCCCAAAATATTAAAAAATTAGTGAAATTACTCTCAGACGCTGGACTGCCTCATCCTCATGAAAAGAAATTTTCCAAAATAGGTTTTCTGCTATTTCAGACAGCATTGTATGATAAGAAAAAGGATTTGGTTCGTGTAATTTATCCGAGTAAAGTATGGATGCAGCATCGGTACGAATATAAAGGTCATTTTGGATTGATGATGTGTATCTTTATTCGACTGTTAGATTTAGTTGGGATTAGGAAGCGGACCCCAAAAAATATTTAACTTTGAAAGAGAAAGGGATTTATATGCGTGGTAGATATGCTGAGAGCGAGAAACCTATTGGATATAAACTATACACAGTGATAATCACAATATTACCCGCAATAAATACCTACAAAAGTCCGATTCCTAATGTGGAACTCGGAACATTTTTATTATTGATACTGTTTCTGTTTATGTTTTTGAATGATAGAAAAATCTATGCGGATAATTTAATCTGGAAATGGCTTGTCATGTTATATGCGTTTTTACTTTTTACGATAATCGCATCCTTTAATCCAGGAATATTGGAGACTTCATTGTTTTCAATAACATTTAGATTTTTAAAGATATGTGCAGTTGTGCTGATTGTAATCGTTCAAGGAAGAAAGTGGTTTGATTATACGATTGCAATAAAGACATTGCGGATATTCAGTTTACTATGCGTAGCATTTATAATATTGCAAAGTATATTATATTATGGGGCAGGTATCATACTTCATGGTATTTATATTCCATTAGCTTCGGCAGAAGGATACTCAGATTACAATTTTGAATTTATGTATAGTATATTATTTAGGCCAACAAGTTTCTTCTTTGAACCATCACATTTTTGTGCGTATGCATTAGTATATTTTACTTATTTATTATCTGCTAACACTGAAAAATATAGAAGATTTCAATTAGCAGTAATGACTTTGGGAGTTGTCATGTCGACTTCTGGCACAGGTATTGTATTGATACCAATAACCGTATTAATTACTGCCATGCTTATGCTATTTAAACATAATATATCAACCACACGAAATAGTCTGCTGCTTGGTGCGATTGTTGCCATCGTAATTATTATCGCACTTAATGTTTATATAAATTCAGATGTTGGGCAGACTGTGCTACAAAGGTATATCAAGTCAGATGGATCATTGGGAACAGCTGTTTTAGGAAGATTAGATAGCGGAGCCGGTGAACTATATAAGGAATTGCCTATATTTTATAAAATAATCGGTACAGGTTTTGGAAACAGACCATCAACTGTTTATTTTTCATCTTTATATTCTATTTTATATGGTGATGGATTGGTAGGACTTATATTGTTGCTTTGGATTATAATATCTTCTTACAGAAAATGTGGGGTATTTGGTAAGCTGCTCTGTGTTGTATATATGGTTCTGATGATTGGAACAGGAGTGTTTAATTTTGCAAGTATCGGATTATATTTTTCATTCATTCATCAAGATATTTATGAGCCTATGCCGCATATAGACAAAAAGTATTATTCTTGTAAGAGGTAAATGGAATGATTTTATTTATAAGTAATTTTGTTAGTCCACATACAATACCACTGTGCAACGAGATTGTTAAACAGTATAAAGGGGATTTTTATTTCATTGAAACCAGAAAAATGACAAGTGAGAGAAGCGGACTTGGGTATGACAAATACAGGGATTTATCTTTTGTTGTTTCACATGAAGAATTCTGCTTGAAACGAACTTACTATCAAAGTTTAATTGATGAGGCAGAAGCTGTAATTGTAAGTTTTGGTTCAATTGATATAAATCTGTTAAATGAGCGGATAAACAAAAATAGACTATGTTTATTAATGTCTGAACGCCTTTTTAAAAAGGGTATTGCTAAAATTGTTGACTATAGGCTATGGAAGAATATACTTTTTTTCAAATCCGTGTACCATAGGAATGTCCATTTATTGTGTATGGGCGCATATGTTGCTAAGGACTTCCGTTTATGTGGGTTTAATCATAAACATATGTGGAAGTTTGGATATATAACGGAAACAAAAAAAGAAAGCTTGGAGGAAATCCTTTCATTAAAAGTACATGATGAAAAGCGTATTTTGTGGGTTGGACGAATGATTTGGTGGAAACGTCCTATGCAAATAATAAAAGCCACAGAAAAACTGCATAGAATGGGATACAGTTTTTCTCTGGACATTGTTGGAGATGGTAAAAAATTTAAAAAGATAAAGAGGTACGTTGAGAATAATCATATAAGACAAATTAAGGTTCACGGACTGATGAGGAATGAGGAAGTCCTCAATTTGATGATGAATGCAAATATATTTGTTGCTACAAGTAATCGGTTAGAAGGATGGGGAGCAGTTATTAATGAAGCAGAAAATTGTGCATGTGCCATTATAGCAAGCAAAGCAATGGGAGCGACAGAATATTTGGTTGAAAATGATCTAAATGGTTATTGGTATGATAATACACAGAGAGGGTTGACACGAACATTAGAAAAAGCACTTAATGATTCTAGTTTATTGGAAAAAGGTGTAACAGGATATCATTTTATTACTACGGAGTGGAGCCCTCAAAATGCTGCCTGTCGCTTACTTGAGCTTATTCGAGAACTTCTTTTAAATGATGTAGTAGAAGTGGGAAAATGCGGGCGGATACAGATATGTGAAAGGGCGTAATTACATGAGTAATAATTTAGAAATAAATAAAGCAGTTAGATGGTCTTCAACAGCAGAGTTAATGTCAAAATTGGTATCTCCTATCACCAGTATGTTATTGGCCAGACTTTTGACACCAGAAGCATTTGGCTTGATTGCATCAATTACAATGGTGACCAGTTTTTCTGATTTATTTACAGATGGTGGATGTAATAAATTTATTATTCAGCATACCTTCACAGACGAGCAAGACCTTAAACGCCATGCAACCGTTGGGTTTTGGCTTAATCTGACGATTTCTACAATAATTTGGCTGGTTATAGTTTGCTTTCGTGCGAATATTGCTACAATTATTGGCATATCAGGTTTTGAAAACGCTCTTGTGGTTGCAGCACTGGCATTGTTTATGACTGCGTTCTCAAGCATGCATATGGCATTGTTAAGAAAAAAATTGGACTTTAAGCATCTGTTTAAAATACGAACTGCTGCAACAGTGATAAATCTGGTTGTGTCAGTTGCACTGGCATTTTGGGGAGCAGGAGTTTGGGCAGTTATTTTTGGAACATTATGCAGGGACTTTACTTATGCTCTCTTATTTAATTTGAGGCCAATATGGAAACCTGCTTTCTTTTTTGATTTTTTCATACTTAAGAATATGTTTTCTTTTAGTGGCTTTACTTTGTTGGAAACTCTTATGACTTGGTTTAAATCCAATGCTGCCATTTTGATTTTATCGGGTGTATTTACTCCATTCTATTTAGGGTTGTATAAAACACCAATAACTATAGACAATTCAATAATCGGGTTATTATATTCAGCACTTATTCCTGTACTTTACTCGGGACTGTCCCGGGTAAAAAACCAAAAAAAGGAGTTTGAAAATTTATTATTCAGGATACAGCGGTTAATGGCGATGATAGCATTCCCCATGGCGATGGTTATGTTGGTGTATAGTGATATTGTTACGGGTATTCTGCTTGGTTCACAATGGTTAGAAGTATCTTGGTTTGTCGGTTTATATGGTTGTGCTATAGTTGTTGAAAATGTATTTTGTATTTTTTGCGTGGAAGCATATAGGGCCAAAGAGAAACCGCTTGTTTCAGCGTTATCTATTGCAGTCAACAATTGTATTTTATGCATTAGCATTTACACTTGTGCTGTGTACGGCTTCAAAATAGTCTGCTATGTTACGGTAATTAATTCTCTTATCTATTATATTGTTCAGATGGGAATTATGCGATTTGTACTCAAAATTTCTCCATGGGGAATGCTGAAGAATGTTTTTCCATATTTTGGACTCTCATTTTTAGTTGGAATTGTTAGTCATACAATCAAACGGTCGATGGTTAGCATGGATTTAATGCTAACATTATTATTAATGTCTGCATCAATAATTACATATACAGGAATTATACTATTAGGAACTAAATCGCGTAATGAAATTGTAGCCTTCGTAAAAAATTGAGGAGATATGGTATAGTGGAAAAAAGTCGGATAAAAAGGATTAGGAGAAAGTTTTTTCTTCCAATATTTAATTTTTTGTTTTCTAGAAAGACCCGTATGTGGGGATTAAAGCGTTTTGTTTTGAAATTAGCAAACGTTAATATTGCATCCACTACTAAAGTAGTAGGGCCATTAATTCTAGGGGATGCTGTAAATTTGACAGTTGGAGAAGGTACATGGCTAGGAACGGATTTTTCTGTTTATGGAAGTGGGACCTGTATTATAGGAGATAAATGTGATATAGGGCCTGATGTTAGTGTACTTTCCGGTTCGCATGATATTGGAGGGACAGATAGAAGGGCAGGTCAAGGAAAACACTATACAATTGTAATTGGTAATGGTGTATGGATTGGAGGAAGAAGTACGCTTTATGAGGATATTGCGGTGGGAGATTCATCAATAATTGCTGCTGGATCATTAGTAAACAAAAATGTGGTTCCCAATTGTATAGTAGGAGGTGTGCCTGCAAAAATAATACGTACACTTACAGAATAGTATTTAAAAAAACATACTATTCAGTCAATATAAAAAAATGAAAACTATAGCCAGAGGACGTTTGCATGATGCATTATGTCCTGCGGCAATTTTTTAATATGAACCTGCGGATTTAATTATCCGTAGGCTTTTTGTTTTGTGAAAAAACCAATATTATGCTAATTGCAGTTTTTAGCGTTACTTGAATGATGAAATAAATGGAGGAAAACATTATGAAAAAAGCACTTATTACAGGAATAACAGGCCAGGATGGATCCTATCTGGCGGAGTTTCTTTTAGAAAAGGGATATGACGTACATGGTATGATACGCCGTTCCAGTGTGGATTTTAGGGAACGGATTATTCACTTGGAAGGGAAAGGAAATTTCCATCTCCATTATGGGGATTTGAGTGATTCCATGAGTCTTATTGGTATCATAAACAAGGTAATGCCAGACGAATTGTATAATCTGGCGGCGCAAAGCCATGTACAGGTTTCATTTGATGTTCCTGAATATTCCGGAGAGGTAGATGCAATTGGCGTTACCCGTATTCTTGAAGCGGTACGACAGTGTGGATTAGCAGATACCTGCAGGATTTATCAGGCATCCACTTCTGAGCTTTATGGAAAGGTCGAGGAGGTTCCCCAAAACGAGAAAACTCCGTTTCATCCATATTCTCCTTATGCAGTGGCTAAACAGTATGGTTTTTGGATTACAAAAGAATATAGGGAAGCATATAACATGTTTTGCTGTTCAGGCATTCTGTTTAATCATGAGAGTGAGAGACGTGGGGAAACATTTGTCACAAGGAAAATTACGCTTGCTGCTGCAAGAATCAAGCAGGGAAAGCAGGATAAGCTGTACCTTGGCAATTTATCGAGTCTAAGGGACTGGGGCTATGCCAAGGACTATGTAGAGTGTATGTGGCTGATTCTTCAGAATAATAGACCTGAAGATTTTGTTATAGCTACCGGAACCCAGCATTCCGTTCGGGAATTCTGTCAGCTGGCATTCCATTATGTTGGTATAGAACTTCGATGGGAAGGTGAGGGGCTTGATGAGAAGGGAATTGATCAGGAAAGCGGAAAGATCCTTATTGAAGTAAGCCCGGATTTTTACAGACCAACAGACGTAGTGAATCTATGGGGGGACCCGACAAAAGCAAGGACGGAGTTAGGTTGGAATCCCACAAAAACAAGCTTTGAACAGCTTGTAAAGCTTATGGTTGACCATGATATGGAGAAAGTGGCTGTGGAGAGGGCGGAGGAACATATCTGCTGCAATTTGGCCGAGTATCTGGAAAAGGGTGTTGTTAAGTAGGGGGATAAACATACTATGATGGAAAAATATGAAAAAATATATGTGGCTGGACATAGAGGCATGGTTGGTTCAGCAATTGTAAGGGAACTTCAGCGCCAGGGGTATACAAATATTATTACGAGGACTCATCAGGAACTTAATTTGTGCCGGCAGGAAGCCGTAGAAAATTTTTTTGCAGAGGAAAAACCTGAATATGTTTTCCTTGCAGCGGCAAGAGTCGGGGGAATTGTTGCAAATGAAAGCTCTCTTGCGGATTTTATGTATGACAATATGATTCTTGAAATGAATGTGATTCATTCTGCATGGAAGAATGGCTGCAGGAAGTTGGAATTTCTGGGATCGTCCTGCATCTATCCCAGAATGGCTCCGCAGCCTATGAAGGAGAGCTGCCTGTTGACTTCTGAATTGGAAAAGACAAACGAGGCATACGCCCTTGCGAAGATTTCAGGGCTTAAATATTGTGAATTTCTGAACAGACAGTATGGCACGGATTATATAAGTGTGATGCCGACAAACTTATACGGTCCGAATGATAACTATCATCCTACCCATAGCCATGTACTCCCTGCACTGATTCGCCGTTTCCATGAGGCAAAAGCAGAGGGTAGGGAATCTGTTACCTGCTGGGGGGATGGGAGTCCATTGCGGGAATTCCTGTATGTGGATGACTTAGCAGACCTTTGTGTATTCCTTATGAATAATTATAGCGGAAACGAGACGGTTAACGCGGGCACTGGTAAAGAGCTGACCATTAAGGAATTAACTGAATTGGTAGCAAAGGTGGTGGGATACACCGGAGAAATCCTCTGGGATACTTCACGGCCCAATGGGCCCCCGAGAAAACTTTTGGATGTTAGTAAGGCGGAAGCGCTTGGCTGGAGATATAAGACCGGACTTGAGGATGGTATCCGCCTGGCTTATAAAGACTTCTTAAATAATCCTATGAGGGCTGAACGATAAAATAGAGGCTGCAAAGCTAACCGTATACCGGTTTTCTTTATTTAGGAACAGAAAGGGAGATTGGATGAATATTATCTTGTTGTCCGGTGGTTCAGGAAAAAGACTATGGCCGCTGTCTAATGATGTGCGCTCAAAACAGTTTATTAAGATATTTAGGGACGAAGAGGGAGGATACGAGTCTATGGTACAGCGTGTCTACCGCCAGATAAAAAGGATGGATGCCAAAGCTACAGTGACCATTGCAACATCCAGGTCACAGGTGTCTGCAATACATAATCAATTGGAAGGAAGTGTGGGAATCAGTGTAGAGCCCTGCCGCCGTGACACCTTCCCGGCTATTGCACTGGCAACTTCATATTTACATGACGTACAGGGCGTAAGTGAAGAGGAAACGGTTGTTGTCTGCCCAGTAGACCCTTATGTGGATGATTCTTATTTTGAAGCACTGAAACAGTTGGCAGATCAGGCGCAGAAGGGAGAAGCAAATCTCGTCCTGATGGGCATTGAACCGACTTACCCCAGTGAAAAATATGGTTATATCATCCCAATAGATGGAGACCAGACCAGTACGGTATCCATGTTTAAGGAGAAACCGGATGTAGAGACAGCAAAAGAATATATAACACAGGGGGCATTGTGGAATGGCGGTGTTTTTGCATATAAGTTGGGTTATGTACTAAAAATGACCCATGAGCGGATTGACTTCACAGACTATGATGATTTATTTTCCAAATATGACACGCTGGACAAAATCAGCTTTGACTATGCTGTAGTAGAGAAAGAAAATAAAATCCAGGTACAGCGTTTTGCCGGACAGTGGAAGGATCTTGGTACTTGGAATACGCTTACTGAGGCAATGGCGGATTCAGTTGTGGGGAATGCGATGCTTAATGATATATGTGAGAATGTCCATGTTGTTAATGAACTGGATGTTCCTGTCGTCTGCATGGGACTTAAAGACATAGTGGTATCTGCCTCTCCAGAGGGCATCCTGGTGTCTGACAAGGAACAGTCCAGTTATATCAAGCCTTTTGTAGACCAAATCAGCCAACAGATTATGTTTGCGGAGAAATCCTGGGGGAACTACAGGGTCCTTGATGTGGAGGCGGGCAGCCTGACAATCAAGGTTACATTGAATCCAGGACATCGGATGAACTATCACAGCCATGCAAGACGGGATGAGGTTTGGAATATTATCTCCGGAGAGGGGAGTGTGATTGTGGATGGAAAGGAATGGCCGGTCAAGGCCGGGGATGTGGTCTCGATGCAGGCAGGCTGCCGTCACACAATCATTGCTAGAACAGAAGTAAAAGTGATTGAGGTACAGATGGGTATGGAGATTAGTGTACACGACAAGCAGAAATTTGAACTGGAAGAGTTGGCATGAAGTGAGGGAGTGGCACATGGAAATAGAAAAAATCACGGAACAATACCAAAGGTGGTGTAAAAATGTCACATTAGATAAGGATTTGGTTCAGGAATTAAGGAATATGGCCCATACCCCAGCCCAAATAGAGGATGCTTTCTATTGTGACCTGGAATTTGGCACAGGGGGATTGCGGGGAGTGATTGGTGCAGGAACAAACCGGATGAATACATATACCGTTGCAAAAGCCTCCCAGGGAATTGCTGACTATATAAAGAAAAACTTTGCACCGGTGAAATGGAGGATTGCAATTTCATATGACAGCCGCATTAAATCAGATGTTTTTTCAAAAAAAGCCGCAGAAGTTTTTTCAGCAAATGGAATTTACGTATCAATTTATAATGAATTGATGCCTACACCGTGTTTGTCCTATGCTGTGCGAAGGCTGGGATGTGCTGCAGGAATTATGGTCACTGCCTCTCACAATCCGTCCAAATATAATGGCTATAAAGTATATGGCGCTGATGGGTGTCAGATTACGACAAAAGCCGCAGAGGATATCTTTGCGGAAATCCAGAAGCTGGATATTTTTAATGACGTTAAGGTAATAGACTTTAACAGAGGCATGAATATAGGGCTGATTTCGTGGATCGGTGAGGAAGTCTATATAGATTTTATTGAGGCAGTAAAAAAGCAGTCAGTACTATTTGGGGATGAAGTGGATAAAAGTGTTTCAATTGTATATTCTCCTTTAAATGGCACTGGTTTGAAACCTGTCCTGCACATCCTGAAAGAAAGTGGGTATTCCAATATTTGTGTAGTTAGCGAGCAGGAACAGCCGGATGGCCATTTCCCTACGTGCCCTTATCCGAATCCTGAAATGAGGGAGGCAATGTCATTGGGAATGGAATACGCTTCCCGGTGTGGCGCTGAACTGCTATTGGCAACTGACCCGGATTGTGACCGTGTTGGAATTGCGGTTAAGGATGCTGGTGGTGAAATGATTTTACTTTCTGGAAATGAGACTGGTATACTGCTTTTGGATTTTATCTGCAGCCAACGCTTAAAGCATCACGCCATGCCGGATAATCCTGTCATGGTGAAAACGATTGTTACCATTGATATGGCGGAACGCATTGCAAAAAAATACGGTGTAAGGACAATCAATGTCTTGACAGGTTTCAAATTTATTGGCGAACAGATTGGAAAATTAGAAAACAGGGGAAAAGAAAGTTCCTTTATTTTTGGTTTTGAGGAGAGTTATGGCTATTTATCTGGGGAATATGTACGTGATAAGGATGCTGTGGGGGGAGCATTTTTAATTTGTGAGATGTTTGCTTATTATAAATCCCGGGGTATCAGTCTTTTGGATAGACTAAATGCAATCTATTCAGAGTATGGCTACTGCTTGAATACGCTTCATAGTTATGAGTTTGAGGGGAGTATCGGATTTGAAAGGATGCGGAGTATTATGGCAGGGTTCCGCAGCGGCATCACTCATATTGGGTTCAGTAAAGTCGAGGAAGAATGTGACTACTTGAAAGGGCTTGATGACCTGCCGGCATCGAATGTACTGAAGTTTCTGTTGGATGGAAATTGTTCAGTTATAATACGGCCAAGCGGAACTGAACCAAAGCTAAAAGTATATATTTCCGTAAACGCAGATAGCCGGGCGGAAGCTATGAGGATAGAAGCAGAAATTTCAGAGGCAATGTGCAGATGTATAGGAGATGATGGGAAATAGACTGTATCGGCAGTTTAAGAGCGGGAAACAGGAATGCACTTAAGTGTCTTAAAGGAAAAGAGGAAGAAGTATTTGGATTTATATCAAATTATCATTAAACACAATAGGACATGGACGGTTCGTGAACTAATCTTTTTTTTGATTTCCTTCATTATAATCGTGATATATGTCTGTAACCTGTTATCGAAAAAACGTATTATGCTATCACAGGCTGTAGCTGGCCTGCTTCTTTTTTTATTTCTGGGAGTCGTATTTGGTTCCACTGTATTTACCCGGATACCAGGCGAACGACAGTATAAGCTGGAGCTGTTCTGGTCGTGGAAAAGGATTCTGAATGGAGACAGTGGACTGCTGAAAGAAAACTTATTAAATTGTATCCTCTTGATACCTATGGGGATGCTGCTGCCGATTACGTTAAGTCACAACGTAAGATGGTGGAAAGCACTGCTGATTGGAATTGCCACATCTGCAGTAATTGAAACATGTCAGTTAGTATTCTGCAGAGGTTTATTTGAATGGGATGATATGATCCACAATGGAGTAGGATGCATGATTGGGTGTGTGATAATGGAAATATGGAGATTCTCTGTATTACCAAGAACAAGAACAGCCCAAAGCAGTAAGGGATACCCTGAACCCCAGGATCAAAGACAATCAGAACACACTGGCTGATTTAGAAATGAAGAATGAGGAAATTCAAGGCTTAAGGAAGGATCCGGATGGTTGAATGCGGTTCCGCCTATCATGTGCGTATGAGTGCAAAATACATTTTTGAACAGGAAGATACAATATGATTTTTATTCAGACATTTTGCGGATTTGATGTTTTTATTAATAATCAGATGATATACTTTCCCAGCAAAAAAGCAAAGGAGCTTCTGGCTATCCTTGTGGATAAACGAGGGGGCAGTGTAACCATTTCCCAGCTTGCATATATGTTGTATGAAGAAGTTCCGGAGATCACAGCCAAAAAGAATATACGGGTACTTGCCCACCGCCTGCGGAAAACATTAAAAGAGCATGAATGCGAGGAACTTCTGATTCACCGGCGCGGCATATATTCAGTCAATACCCAATCATTTACCTGTGATCTATACGAATTGTTAAGTGGGAATAAAACATATATGGCGGCTTACACAGGAAACTATATGTCGGAATATGTATGGGCAGCTCAAACAGTTCCCTATTTAAATGTGGTATACGGCAATTATTATGACAAGGAGACGCCTCCTGGGAATCAATAAAATGGTGTTTCATTTGCTGGGGTATCTATTACAAAAATATATGGAGCGCTTTCATAAGGAGCATAATCAATGAAAAGAGAAAAACTCATAAGAATTATCACGTGCACGGCCGCCTTTTTTGCCGTTTCAACCATCCCGGTATTGGGAGCAGACGGATGGCAGCAGGACTCTGTCCATCAGTGGGTTTACATGGAAAATGATAAAAAATTAGTGAACCAGTGGCTTCCATGGACGGATGGAACCATGAGATATGTGGGAGGAAATGGACAGATTGTAACAGACAATTGGGTAACAATAGGTGAAAACCGCTTTCGTGTCCGGTCGGATGGATCCAGGTATGAAAATGAGTGGTTCAGCCTTACATCCAAACCATCATTGCCATCCGGTAATCCTGGTACCACCTGGTATTACGCAGGGGTTGATGGGAATATACTAAAAAATGGCTGGTATGATTTGAATGGAAAATTGTATTATTTTTACCCGGGAGGAAATTCACCCAGAAATTCTTTTTTTAACCTGGAGGATAAACGATATTATGTAGATGAGATGGGGGCCAGAAAGAATCCCGGATGGTTCTCTATTGATAACGTAAACAGTAAGGGGATCTCCTACACCACTTGGTATTATGTTACGGAAGATGGCTTCCTCTTGCGGGATGGCTGGCATGAACTGGAAGGTATAACCTGTTATTTTGACACCAATGGCAGCGCCTACCGCAACAGATGGTTTAACTTGAATGATGACCGATACTATGTGGACGAGAACGGAAATCGGCAAAATGGTTGGTTCTCTGTTACAAGTACCAATGCCAATGGTCAGGAATATACCAACTGGTATCGTGCGGATTCAAATGGTGTATTATGGCGCAATGGGTGGAGGGAGTCAGATGGAAACTGGTACTTCTTTGATGCCAATGGTTTGAATTACAGGAAGCGCTGGTACACAGATGAATCCGGGAACCGATACTATCTGGATGAGAATGGAATCCTTCAGGATGATGGCTGGTTTAAGATTGAAAATATTAACAGCAACACCGGTATTGTGTCTGAAAGTTGGTATTATGCATCTGAATCCGGTGCAGTGCTCAAAGGCGGTTTTAGGGAGCTGGAGGGAAAAAAATACTACTTTGACGCCAATGGCCTTAATTACCGGAAACGATGGCTGACCGAGGAAAACGGTAAAAAGCGTTACATAGGGGATGAGGGATATTTATATCAGAGCCAGTGGTTTGTCATCAGTGGTCTGGATTCCAGGAATTCAGATTACAACAACTGGTATTATGGTGATAGTAACGGATATGTGCGTATGGATGGATGGTACAAAATCGATGGGAAATATTATTGTTTTAACTCTTCCGGTGTCATGCGGACAGGCTGGCTGACCGAAACAGCGGATGATGAGGAAGACGAGAATGCCTATTATTACTGCGGGCAAGACGGAGCCAGGGTTACAGGATGGCAGTGGCTGGAAATCCCGCAGAGCTGGATGGATAACTCTGATGTGGTGGATTATGTACAGGAGCATGGAGAATATGCCTACTTTTATTTCAGCAAATCTTCAGGAAATAAAAAACGTTCTTCGGGAGGCAAAAAAGAAGTTAATGTGGATGGTATAACCTACTGCATTGATGGTAATGGAATTATGTATCCCGGCTGGGTAAAACTTAGCAGCACCACACCGGAGATCAAAGGCTATCGTTACTTTTATCAGCCGACATCAGATCAGGATAAGACTCTCGCCGAAGGGGAGCGGGTCGAAGGAATGTGGTTAAAGCTGGACGGCCCTCCAGACCTTAACAGTTCAGGACAAAAAGAATGGTATTATTTCGACCGGTCTGGAAAACCTAAATTTGGAGAAGAAAACAGCTATCATGTGGAAAAAATTCATGACAGCTATTATGTTTTTGATATGTATGGAGTTGCACAATACGGTCTGATTGAATTGAACGGTGAATTTTATTACTGTAAAGGACCAGACGATGACAGAAAATGTGTTACTGGTAAAACAATGCTAAATGATGGTATAGGCTCATCCCGGGCTCAATATTGCTTTGATCTTAAAGGAAAAGGAATCACAGGCATAAAAGACGGAAATTTTTATTATAAAGGTAAACTCCAAAAGGCAGATTCTGCTGCCCGATACGAAGTATTTGATATTCCGGAAGAAGGAAAGCGTTTGATCAATTCCAGCGGGAAAATCATGAAGAATACAAAAGTAACAGACGGAAACGATCAAAAATGGACGTTAGGCTCAGGAGGTAAGATCTTAACTTATGGTTCAAATGAAGTGGCGGAAATTCTTGCGCCAGAGGCTACGGTTTCCTATTAACAGTTCAAGGAATTATAAACTTTCTATAAATTCCAACCCCCATTCTTGACATCCATCTGCTTGTGTGTTATATTACATATAGAACATAGATAACAAAACATACAAAGCAATTAATGATGGAAAAGGAGAGATGACCTATGTTAATGCCTAGTATATTCAGAGACAACTTATTGGATGACTTTTTTGATTTCCCATTTGACAGGTACGGCACCGGCAGCCTTATGAACACGGACATTAAGGATACGGATAACGGCTATGAAGTTACCATCAACATGCCCGGGGTAAAGAAGGAGGATGTAAAGGCTGAACTGAGGGACGGGTATCTGACCATCCAGGCATCCACTGATTCTAACAAGGAAGAGAAGGATTCCAATGGCAGGTATATCCGCAGGGAACGTTACAGCGGTTCCTGCAGCAGAAGCTTTTATGTAGGAGATGCCGTAACCCAGGAGGATATCAAGGCTAAATTTGAGGACGGCACCCTGAAACTGCTGATTCCTAAAAAGGAAGCAGTGCCGGAAGTGGAAGAGAGGAAGTACATTGCCATTGAGGGATAATCCCCCGTGGCTATCCTGACCATAATGAATAATATCCATACCCCGAAAGCCCCTGAGCACAGTCTCAGGGGCTTTTTAAGTTGAGAAGTTGGATCTTTCGTGGTAAACTAGACGGGAAAGCAACGTAAAACCATAATCCTATCCTGAGTGAGGTATCATATGCCGCATAATCCTTTGCTGTTTAGCTCGCCTTTGCTTGTCATGATCACAGATACAATGGGGAGGATCATCTTTATACATGAAAATATGAAACAATTCCTGGGACATCCTGTGTCTGATTACATGGGAATGGATATAGAGTCTGTTGTCGGTGAGATTACAAAAAAGAATCCATTTACAACATCCCGGTATCCCGACCTGAAAATGATTTTTCCGTTCCGGGGAGATAATTACTGCCTTTCTTTCCAAAAAGTACTGCTGGATGAACATGTGGAGGTAACCATGGCCCTTTTGCAGCGAAGCGGGGACATGGAACGGCAGACGGTTTACCATTTTGCATCCATTCTCAACAGCGGTATCTGCATTTTACAGTACACGGAGACCCTTACGATCGTCAGCGCCAATGAGGCCTGCTATCGTGTATATGGTTATACTCCAAAACAGTTTGCCGAAGAGAAGAACAACAGCCCAGTCTCTTTGATCCACCCGGACGACCGCATGGGTATCCGGGAAAAGCTGAACCAATCCATTGCAAGGGGCGAACACTATGTGAGCTTTGAGATGCGCTGCTTTTGCAGGGATGGTTCCATGATATGGGTGGAGGTCAAATCCACCCTTTTAAGGGAAAATGATATGGATATCCTGGTCTGCCTGATCTGGGATATCACGGAAAAGAAACAGCTGGAACACGAGATCTCCCTGAATGTCCAGCGCTATAAGATCGCCCTTTCCAAAAGCCATAATCTCATTTGGGAATATCACATGGACGAAGACTGGGCCTGTATTGAGAATACCACGGATTCGCCCTTCCGGGAAGCTGAGATCATCCGTGATTTTAGTAAACAGACCTTTGAGAGTGCCCGTCTGGACCAGGAATACCTGCCCGCCTTTCGCCAGATGTTCCGGGACCTTAAAGACGGCAGGACTATGACCAGTGCCGTCATACGTGCGACCCCGGGGAACGGAGAAGAAAAATGGTACAGGATCACCCATACGCTCCTGAGCCACGGCAGCCGGCCGGGCAATGTTGCCATCGGTGTTGCCGAGGATATAAGCAGGGAGCATCAGGAACAGGAACGGTACCAACAGGAGGAGAAATACCGTCAGGCCCTGGTTGGCGGTGCCCTGGCCAGTTATGAGATCGATATTGATGATGATCGGATCATGGAGATGATTACTGAGAAAAATAAGGACATGCTGGCATCTGTGGGCCTGTCTGAAAATTGCAGCTACAGCCGTTTTTTAGACCGATGGTCTGAGCAGAATGTGCATCCCCAAGACCGGGGCCTATTCCTGCGGGAACTGAATCCCCAATACCTGCGCAGACAGTATGAAAACGGCCGCCAGGAAGTGGTTTGTGAATACCGCAGCCTGAACGCGGATGAGAAGATGGTCTGGTGCAACACTACGATCTATCTGATCCTGTCAGGCGGACATCTCAGCGGTTTTGTCTATGTCCGCAACATTGAAGAGAAAAAGCATAAGGAACTTGAACTTCTGCGCCAGTCACGGATCGATCCCCTGACAGGCCTTTTAAACCGTGCGGCCTGTCTTCAGGAGATCAACCGTATGCTGAAGGATCAAGCAGGCGCCTTAAGCGCGCTGCTGATGATTGATGTGGATAATTTTAAGGCGGTCAATGACAATTACGGCCACATGTACGGAGACAAAGTACTGGCAGGAATTGCCTATAAATTAAAAAGTATATTTGAAGATAACGCCGTCCTGGGCCGGCTGGGCGGAGATGAGTTTGTTGCCTTCATGCCTGATATCCCCAATGATGCCGCCGCATGTAACAAGGCACAGATCATTGCCAGGGAACTTCAGAGTGCCCAGGAGCAGGGAGAGGATCAGATGGGAATCAGCAACTCCATTGGAATCGCCTTCTGCCCCAGACATGGGAATAAGTTTGATGAACTTTACATCAAGGCTGATGCCGCACTGCGGTACGCAAAACAGGCAGGGAAATCCTGTTACAGTGTATTTGGGAGCAAAACCTCCCAGGTTGCACCGCTGCAGTATGTAAACCGGGAGTGGCTGATCGATGAGCTGGAGGAGATTGTCTATATCAGCGATATCCAGGACCATTCCCTGATCTATCTCAACAGGGCGGGACGGGAGCTCACCGGTCTTAAGATGGAGGAGTTTGAGACTTGTAAATGTTATGAGGTGCTTCAGGGAAGGGACAGCCCATGCCCCTTTTGTACCAATACAAAGCTCAGCACAGAAGAGTATTATGTGTGGGAATATGAGAATCCTTATTTAAGGAAGAATTTCATTGTAAAGGACAAGCTGGTGGAGTGGAACGGCCGCCTGGTACGCATGGAGATTGCGGTGGATGTGGGGAGCAAGGTGCTCATTGATTCCAATATAACCTCCAAATACCATATGGAGACCGTTATGCTGGAAAGTCTCCGTGCCCTGAATTCAGCCGGCAGCCTGGAGGAGGCCATTGACAGGGTACTGTCCCTTATCGCTGATTTTTATGATGGGGAGCGCGCCTATATTGCGGAGATCGACCGGAAGCGCGGGGTTATAAGCAATACGTATGAGTGGTGCCGCAAGGGCATTTCGCCGCAGAAATCCATGCTTCAGAATGTGCCTGTGGAAAAGATCCCATATATCTATGAAACCATTCATAACAAACAGCATCTGATCATTGCCCGCGCAGATGAGCTGAAGCATACCTATCCAAGTGAGTATCAATATCTGTCTTCCAGAGGAGCGCACAGCTTGTTTGCCGTACCGTTTGAGGATGAGGCCATGGTCAGCGGATATATCGGGGTGGATAATCCCACCATTAATCAGGATACCATCCGGCTGTTGGATTCCATAGCCCTGAACATATCCGGTGAGATGAAAAAGCGGCGCCTGTACCACCGCCTGGAATATGAAGCCTCCCACGATGCACTGAGCGGGCTTCTGAACCGCGGAAGCTTTGTCCAGTACCAGGAAAAACTGGACAGGTCCATGGACCGTTCCTGCGGGATCGTGGCTGCGGATATCAATGGCTTAAAACAGCTGAACCGGGATTATGGCCACAGCCTGGGGGATCAGGTCATTGTGACTGCAAGCGCTGTTATGAGAGCCTGTTTCCCGGAGAGCCGGATTTTCCGGCTCAGCGGAGATGAGTTTGTGATCATTGTCCTGGGAATGGATTATGACGGGTTTATGGAACAGGTAAAGCAGATGGGCAATGATCTGGACATGGAGACACCCAACGGTGTTTCCCTGGGATGTACCTGGGTGGAGCATCTGACTGACTTTAACACCACCCTTCACCATGCGGAAGAATTGATGATCGTCAATAAACAGATCTATTACAAGATCAGCGATGATGTGCGGAAACATTATTCACCGGAAAACGCAAAAAAGCTATTTTCCGATATGGAACACGGGTACTACAAAATCTATCTGCAGCCCAAGCTGGATTCAGCCACCGGCGGACTGCGCTCCGTGGAGGCTCTGGCCCGGTATCATGACCCCGGGCAGGAGGTGAAGCCGCCCGGCAAGTTCGTGCCCCTTCTTGAAAAGGTAAAGCTGATCCGGTATCTGGATTTTTACATGCTGGAGCAGGTACTGAAGCTCCTTTGCGGATGGAAAGAAAAGGGCAGGCCCCTGGTGCCTGTTTCCGTGAACTTTTCAAGGATTACTCTGCTGGAAAGCGATCTGTTCCGGATCCTGAGGGAAATAAAAAGCAGGTATGATATACCCAGCGGCCTGGTTATGATAGAGATAACAGAGAGCATTGGAGACATTGAACATAAAGTCATAGAATCCATCGGCTCCCGGCTTAGGCAAGCCGGATTTAAGCTTTCACTGGATGATTTCGGCTCCAATTACGCCAATATGTCCATTCTTTCCATCATACATTTTGATGAGGTAAAGCTGGACAAATCCCTGATCGACAACCTGGCGGAAAATGAGACCAACCAGACAGTTGTAAAATGCATTGTCAATATGTGCCGCAGCCTGGATGTGGAATGTGTGGCTGAGGGAGTGGAGACCAGGGAACAGCTGGAGCTTCTCAAATCTTTTGGGTGCAGGACCATCCAGGGATACTATTTCAGCAAACCGGTGGAAGCTGGACAATTTGAAACAAACGACTATAAGGAGGTCCTGACATGAAACAATGTATGGATTCTGAAAATTTACACCGCCGCCTGAAGAAGATCATCGGACAGGTCCAGGCCATTGACAGGATGGTGGATGAGGATGTTCCCTGCGAGGATGTCCTTGCACAGATCAATGCGGCCAAGTCCGCTCTTCACAAGGTGGGCCAGGTGGTGTTGGAAGGCCACATCAAACACTGTGTGCGGGACGGGATCGAACACGGGGATGCGGATCAGACCATTGCCAGCTTTACAAAGGCAGTGGAGCGCTTTGCCAATATGATCTAGGTCAGGACAGGAGATATGACCCATGCATGAGATCAGCGTAAAATCCATTTTATCAGCCAAAATCGGTATGAACCCGTACCGCGGCTGGATCCCTACACACCGCCGGAGCAGGAACTTTGCATTATTTCCCCGGCGGCCTGGAGACAGATATCGGCCGCCTTTTTTCCTTTATGAATGAATTTGAAGATAAGCAGGAAGGAGAGCAGATGAGCATGACGGATCTCCTTTCCTGAATAAAACTATTCCCACCTGAAGAAGCGAAGGCTGATACAGCTGCAAAGAAGGAACACGCCCGTGATGACAGCCATGGGAATCCAGACGGTAACCGGCTCCTGATCCAATGAGACTGCCTTTAGCAGCTTGATCCCCTGTGTAAGGGGCATCAGGCCGGCTGCCTTTTGCATGGGCTCAGGCATCACCTCATAGGGCAGGGTGGCCCCGGAAAAGATCAGCATTGGGAAATACAGGACAGATGCCGCCACACTGGCTGATTTCATATCAGGCGCAATGCCTCCCACCATCATGCCTATGCTGAACATGGACAGCATAACCAGAATATAGCACAAAAGGAAGGCTGCCGGAGAGCCCTGCATGCGGTAACCGAACAAAAGGGCTGCGCTTGCGTAGACCAGTACCAGGGACACAAGGGAATAGGCTGCATAGATGGTGACATGCACGGCCAATATCATGGCCGGGCTTACAGGTGTTACCTGAAAACGTTTCAGGATGTGTTTCTGCCTGTAATCAGACACCAGAAGGGGCAGACCCATGACACCGCCTGCGCAGACTGCAATGGTGGAAAGCGCTCCAAAGGACTGTTCTAAAAATGTATAGGGCGCTCCCTGGTATGCGGGCCTGTCCCCGAATATGATACCCAGGATAAAAACCATGACCACCGGCATGCACAGGGCAAAGATCACCATGTCCATTCCCCGGACAGAGAGCCTGGATTCGATCTTAAGCATTGTCTTAAATGTTCTCATTTTCTTCCTCCTCTGTAAACCACAGATATGCTTCCTCCAGTGTACAATATGGGCTGGCATCCACAGCCTCCTGTACCGTACCGCAAAAGACGGTCCTGCCTCTTTTTAATATGGCGACCCGGTCGCACAGGGCATTTACCTCATCCATGAAGTGGGAGGTGAGAAGGATCGTCATGCCTTCCTTTTTAAGATGCTCCAGATACCTCCATACCTCCCTTCTGGCCTTTACATCAAGCCCGGTGGTCAGCTCGTCCAGGAACATCACTTCCGGTCCGGGGATCAGAGCTAATACAATAAACAGGCGCTGTCTCTGTCCGCCGGACAGATCGCTGACCGGACTGTGAGATTTTTCCTCCAGTCCGAATTGGCGCAGCAGCTTTTTATAATCCTCCGGTTCCCTGTAAAGGGACATGGTTTCCTCACAGAGCTCGCCCACCCGTATTTTATCCGGATAGCTGGATTCCTGGAACTGCACCCCTGCTTTTTGGAACAGCTGCCTGCGCCCGGATATGGGATCCATACCCAGAACGGACGCGGTGCCGCTGTCCGCCTGCCTGGTCCCCAGGATACACTCTATGGATGTGCTTTTGCCCGCTCCGTTAGCGCCCAGAAGCCCAAAGACTTCCCCTCGTTGCACCTCAAAGGTTAAACCGCAAATTGCCGGACGGCCATGATAGGACTTGCTCAGTCCCCTTACCTGAATCACTGCGTTCATGATAATTACCTCCTTTTCCACTAAAGGATAACACCAGTCAAAAGACTGGTGTGAAAGTGGAGGGTTATTAATTTTTTATGAATATTTTTCCTTCATGCAGCACAGCCGTTTATGGATAAGGGCGGCATTCTTTCCGGCATGGGAAAGGGAGGAGAGCAGGCTGTCACAAGCCGTGATGATCTCATCATCCGGGGTGTCGATGGCTGTCCGTAGATCCGCATCCGGGTCAAGAGATACGGCCCGGAGCATTCTCAAGATGGACGCCAGGGAATAATTGGCGCAGCGCAGGGCCCGTATGATCTTCAGCCGTTTGATATCCGCGTCCCGGTAAACGCGGTAACCGTTTTGTCTGCGTTTTATTTTCATCAGTCCGTTCATTTCCCAATTGCGCAGCGTGTCAATGGTAATTCCCAGATAATCAGCCGCCTGGTTCCTGGTAAGCTGCAGATCCCCGTCCTCCTCATCCATTCCGGACAGAAGGGCCTTTGTGATCCTGATCGCTTCCTCGGCCCCGGCCATCTCAGTCTCTACCCGGGCCATATACTGGTTGACCAGCCGGATAGCCCGGGTGAAATCCTGATCCGCAGCCGCCCTGATCACATCAACGGCCAGGCTTCGCAGTCCGTTTTGAAGGATCTCCACCTGAAAGGCAAGGCGCGCATTGATAAACTGGTCTACCTGCAGTTCTGTAAAGACCCTGTAGCCGTTATCCTTTCGCTTCGGGGGAGTGATCAGATGCAGCTCCTCATACAAACGCACGGTGTTTGGATGGATCCCTATGATCCCGGCAATCTCCGATGTGGAATATGTTCGTCCCAATTTGATACCTCCTGCTTTGACCGCAACATAATTTGATCGTAATATAAGTATTACCTTCTGCTTTGATTGTAACATAAGTTTCAAGCCTGGTGTTATAGTGGAGGCTTGACATACCCGCAGCTGTGTGATAATATGGGGCTGCATTTGTAAAAGGAGAATCATCATGAGCTTTTATTTGTCGGACCAGTTTAAAAAGAAACTCAACTCTGTACAATCCATACCGGTGAAACATTGTGCAGAGTATAGCGTATAGAACCACGCTTTAAGATTTCACCGGGAAATGAAGCGGATAACCGTAACGTCATACCGTCCTGTTTTTTACAGGGCGTATTCGGTTCATGCACATTTCCCGGGATTTTAAGCAGTCAAAGGCTATGGACAATGTTTTGTCCGTGGCCTTTTGTTGTTTAAAGAAATCAGAAAAAGTGAGGATATACGATTATGAGTTTATTAACTATTACCGGGTTATCCCATTCCTACGGCGATCACGTGCTGTACCGGAATGCGGAGTTTACACTGAACAAAGGAGAGCACATAGGGATCGTGGGTCAGAACGGAACCGGGAAAAGCACACTGATAAAAATATGCACGGAGCAGGTCATCCCGGACCAGGGCCGTATTGTACGACAGCCCGGGATCACGGTGGGATATCTGGACCAGTATGCAGAGCTGGAAGAATACCTGACCGTTAAGGAATTCCTGCGTTCCGCCTTTTCACATCTGTATAAGACGGAAGAAAAAATGAACCGGCTCTATGAGGGAGCGGCAAAAGGGGAAGATGGAATGCTGGTCCGGGCCGCCCGTTACCAGGAATATCTGGAGCAATGTGATTTTTATTCCGTGGAGACCCGGATCAGGCAGGTTGCGTCAGGCCTTGGCCTGACCGGCATGGGATTAGACCGTCTGGTCAGCCATATGAGCGGAGGGCAGAGGGCAAAGGTGATCCTGGCCAAGCTCATATTAGAGCGGCCGGATGTACTTCTTTTAGATGAACCAACAAACTTTCTGGATCAGGAGCAGGTTACATGGCTGGGGGAATATCTGACCGGAATTGAGAACGCCTTTTTGCTGGTATCCCATGACGATCATTTTCTGGAAGTGACGTCCAACCGTATCTGTGATATTGACAATGATACAATAACCAAATACCATGGCACCTATTCTGAGTTTGTTCAAAAGAAAACACGGCTGAGAGATGATTACCAGCGCCAGTATGCAGCCCAGCAAAAGGAGATCAAAAAGACCGAGGAATTTATCCGGAAGAATATTGCGGGGCGGAATGCAAGGATGGCCAGGGGGAGGCAAAAGCAGCTGGACCGCTTAGAACGCATGGACGCGTTGGAAAACAGGGAGATCAAGCCCGCCTTTCCTTTTGTCTGCCTTCCGTTTACAGACACGGAGCATCTCACCGTGGGACATCTCACCGTGGGGTATCAGGAGCCGGTATTAGAGGATATCAGTTTTTCCGTCAAAGGCGGGCAAAAGGCAGTCATCACCGGATTTAACGGAGTTGGGAAATCCACCCTTCTGAAAACGATCATGGGGCAGATCCCCGCTCTGGGCGGAAGGGTCCGTCTGTCTGCCCAGGTAACTGCGGCCTACTTTGAACAGGAGCTTGTCTGGACGGACCAGACCATGACGCCCATTCAGGTCATATCGGATCTTTTTCCGGATATGACAGTGAGGGAGGTAAGACAACATCTTGCTTACTGCGGCATTTCCGCTAAACAGGCATTGCAGCCCATCGGCACCTTAAGCGGAGGGGAGCAGACAAAGGTGAAGCTGTGTATCCTGACACTTATACCCTGTAATCTGATGATCATGGATGAGCCCACCAACCATCTGGATATCCAGGCCAAGGATGCCCTGAAAAAATCCCTGTCCCAATTTCCGGGAACCGTCCTCCTTGTTTCCCATGAGGAATCCTTTTACCGCGGCTGGGCCCAGCGGGTTATTGAGATTTCATGAGCCGGAACTGGTTTTTGTAATAATCCAGGATGCCATCCGCCTTCATCCTGGACAGTTCCCTGGACAGAGCGCTGCGGTCAATGTTCAGGTATTCAGCCATGGCGCTGCGATCCATTGGAATAGTAAAGGAGCTGCTTTCCTTTTCCCTGGATATACAGTTGAGATAGGTGAGGATCTTTTCCCTGGCCGTGGGTTTGAGCAGACAGTCGATCCGTTCATGGAGCACCAGCCCTTTTTGCGCCACTATGCCCATAAAATTCTGCAGCAGCTGTTTGTGGCAGGGACAGTTTTTGCAGCAGCTGCCAGTCAGGCTGGTGTAGGATATGAAAAGAATGGAGGAACCCTCCGATACCTCCACTGAAACCGGGCTTTTGCACTCCCGGCTGGCGGCCAGAAGCACGCCTATTTCGCTGCCCTCACGGAGCAGGGTAATGGTTATGGTGCGGCCTGAGGGATCTGTCCGGTAGGAACGTCCCTGCCCGTTGAGAAGCACACCAAAGCGCCTCACACAGCTGCCCTCCTCGATCACGGTAGCTGCCGCGGTATATTTCCACACCTGTGTATCCAGGCAGGACAGCAGATGCTCAGCGTCCCGGTGGGATATCCCGGCAAAAAGTCCGGTTTTGCATAAGTCCTGAATCGCGCTTGTTTCCATTCCTCTATCCGGTCTTCTTAAAGGCCGTCCTCCTGGCTTTATTCTATAATATAAGGGGAAGGGATTGCAATAGTAACCTTAATAACCTTTGGATTGCCGAACAGGTAACGGTGGTTTATAATGGAACAGGCGCCTGCCACCATACTGATTGTCAACACCCTGGGACTTGGCCTGTCCGCACCACTGCCCCCGGAAGAACGGATCTATGAGATCTGCAACTACCAGTCTATCGGAGCCGCCATTGAAAACATGACGCTGGAGGCAGCAAAACTGGGCCTGGGAAGCCTGTGGATCTGCGATATCTTTTTTGCGTACAGGGAACTAAAGGAATGGATGAATGCAGAGGGGGAACTGGCTGCCGCGCTTTCCATCGGGTATGGGGACGAGACCCCGGCTCCCAGGCCCAGGAGACCTCTTAAGGAGGTGACAACATGGAGGAACTGATGCCTGTTCCCTGTCTTGGCTCCTTCTGAAAGAGCCGGATCCGCATGGTTTTGGTACGGGAGGGGAACCATATTTTTACTCCCCCCGCATTTCAAAAAACAGGATAAAAAACATATTGATTTATAGAATGATATCTAGTATATTATAAGTTGTATGCAGGACCGAAAGGAGAGTCAGTATGATTAAAGTAGCGGTAGATGCCATGGGCGGAGACTTTGCGCCGGGCGAGATGGTGGCAGGAGCAGTGGAAGCTGTGAATGCGAAGCCGGGGATCCGGGTATTGCTTGTTGGCCAGGAGCAGACAGTTGCTTCGGAATTAGGCAGATACACTTACAACAAGGACCAGATCCAGGTGGTGAACGCCACAGAGGTGATCGCGACCGAGGAGCCGCCGGTTAACGCTATTAGAAAGAAGAAGGACTCTTCTATAGTGGTAGGTATGAACCTTGTGAAAAAGGGGGAGGCTGATGCCTTTGTTTCTGCAGGAAGTTCAGGGGCCATCCTGGTGGGTGGACAGGTAATCGTGGGGCGTATCAAGGGCGTGGAACGACCGCCTTTAGCGCCGCTTATTCCAACAGAAAAAGGCGTATCACTTTTGATCGACTGCGGAGCTAACGTGGATGCCCGTGCATCTCATCTGGTGCAGTTTGCCCAGATGGGCTCCATCTATATGGAGCATGTGATGGGGATCCGGAATCCAAGAGTCGCAATCGTCAATATCGGTGCGGAGGAAGAAAAGGGCAATGCGCTGGTGAAGGAAACATTTCCATTGTTAAAGGAATGTGAGGGAATCAATTTCATCGGAAGCATTGAAGCCAGGGAAATTCCCCATGGCGCAGCGGATGTCATTGTCTGCGAAGCATTTGTGGGCAATGTCATTTTAAAGCTTTATGAGGGTGTCGGGGCCACTCTGATCAGCATGGTTAAGGGAGGGATGATGTCCACCTTAAGAAGCAAGATAGGAGCACTACTTGTGAAACCGGCGCTGAAGCAGACACTGAAGGCCTTTGACGGCAGCCAATACGGAGGGGCACCGCTTCTTGGCCTGAATGGCCTGGTGGTTAAGACCCATGGCAACTCCAAGCGCACGGAAGTGCGTAATTCCATTATTCAATGTGTCACGTTCAAGGAGCAGGAGATCAATGAAAAGATCCGGGAATCCTTAGGAGCAAAAGGCACAGAATAAGTCCGAAGGACGAACGTAAAAACAAGATTGTAAGAAAGAGGAGCTAAGAGATGGAATTTGAGAAATTACAGGGAATTATCGCAGAAGTGTTGAACATTGAACCGGAGGAAGTGACAATGGCAGCTACGTTCGTAGATGACCTGGGTGCAGACTCGCTGGACATTTTCCAGATCATTATGGGAATTGAAGAGGAGTTTGATATTGAGATTCCAAATGAAGCTGCAGAACAGATTGTGACTGTGGGAGACGCAGTAGAGCAGATTAAGAACGCATTAAATTAATGATGGCACAGGGGCTGTGAGCACAGCCCTTTTTGTGCGTTTTAGGCAGGTCACTAATAGAAAGAAGGATATATATGAACGGCCATTTGAAAGAATTAGAAGAAAGGATTTCTTACCAGTTTAAAAATCCAAACCTGTTTTCCCAGGCCCTGACACACAGTTCTTATGCCAATGAGCACCGCCTGGACCACAATCGCTGCAATGAACGCCTGGAGTTTCTGGGAGACGCTGTCCTGGAGATCGTCACCAGTGATTTTCTTTACCACAAATACGAATCACTGCCGGAAGGTGATCTGACTAAAATACGGGCCAGCATTGTCTGCGAACCAACCCTGGCTTACTGTGCGGGGGATATCCGTCTGGGGGACTACCTGCTCTTGGGCAAGGGGGAGGACGCCACCGGAGGACGCTGCCGCAATTCCGTGGTAAGCGATGCCATGGAGGCACTTATAGGCGCAATCTATCTGGACGGTGGTTTTGCTAATGCAAAAGAGTTCATACATCGTTTTATCCTCAACGATATTGAACACAAGCAGCTCTTTTATGATAGCAAGACTATCTTACAGGAAATGGTCCAGAGCCGCCAGGCGGCCGCCCTGTCCTACGAAATTCTCAGGGAAGATGGACCGGACCACAACAAGTCCTTTGAAGTCTGCGCCAAAATCGGAAGCGAGGAGATCGGGCGCGGCGTGGGACGCACCAAAAAGGCCGCGGAACAGGTGGCAGCATACAACGGCATCCTGAAGCTGAAGGCGGAAGACGTATAACAAGGGGATGCCTGAAACCCGCCGACACAGAAAATAAGCAGGTGAAGCATGTATCTAAAGAGTATTGAAATTCAGGGTTTTAAATCCTTTGCCAACAAATTACTGTTTGAATTCCACAACGGCATTACCGGAATCGTAGGACCAAACGGCAGCGGCAAAAGCAATGTGGCCGATGCGGTGCGCTGGGTCCTGGGAGAGCAGAGAATCAAACAGCTCAGAGGCGCCAGCATGCAGGATGTGATCTTTGCCGGCACCGAGATGAGAAAGCCCCAGGGCTTTGCCTATGTTGCCATTACACTGGACAACAGCGACCATCAGCTGACCATTGACTATGATGAGGTCACTGTGTCCCGCCGTCTGTACCGCTCCGGCGAGAGCGAGTACATGATCAACGGAAGCTCCTGCAGGCTGAAGGATATCAATGAACTGTTCTACGACACCGGTATCGGTAAGGAGGGATACTCCATTATCGGGCAGGGTCAGATCGATAAGATATTAAGCGGAAAGCCGGAAGAACGGCGCGAACTATTTGACGAGGCGGCCGGAATCGTTAAATTCAAACGGAGAAAAGCCATTGCCCAGAAAAAGCTGGAGGATGAACAGGCAAATCTGGTGCGTGTCAGCGATATCCTGTCGGAACTGGAAAAACAGGTGGGGCCTTTGGAACGACAGTCCAGGGCTGCCAGGGAATACCTGCAGTTAAAGGACGAACTGAAGATCTGCGATGCCAACCTGTTCCTTATGGACACGGAGGCGATCGGCCGGCAGCTGCAGGAGGTGGAAAAAAACTGCAGCCTGTTATCCGGCGACATGGATGATACCAGAAAAGAATCAGAACGCCTGAAAACAGAGTATGAAAAGCTGGAGCAGGACCTGACCGGCCTGGAGACCCAGATCACGGCGGACAGGGAAACCTTAAACCGTGAGACGGTTTCACGGGGAAGCCTGGAAGGCCAGATCAATGTCCTGAACGAACAGATACATACGGAGGAGATGAACGAAGAACATCTCTCCAGCCGGAGGACCGTCATCACCGGTGAACTGGAAGTTAAAAAAGGACAGCTGTCCTCCTATGAGGAAGAATACTCCCTCATGGATGCACAAGTATCGGATGCCAGGGAGCGCCAGAACATGGCCCAGGGGCAGCTGGACCGCCAGGACGAGCTGATCCGCACACTGGATGATTCCATAGAAGCAGCCAAGGCTGCGGTGATCCAGTCCCTCAATGAAAAGGCATCCCTTACCGCCAGGCAGCAGCGTTATGAGACCATGCTGGAGCAGGTAAATCTGCGGCGCAGCGAGGTAACGCAGAAACTGCTTAAGTATAAAAGTGATGAGTCTGTTCAGGATGAACTCATCCATAAGGAACAGACAGCCCTGGACCAGGTGCGGGAACTGATGGAGAACAAGCAGTTCCTGGCCCAGGAAACAGAAGATGCCATGACAGAGGCCGAGGGAGAGGTCAGGCGTCTCACACGCAACCAAAACGATACCCAGCAGGAATACCACATGGCTTACACCAAGCTGGAATCCCTGAAGAACCTGGCTGAGCGCTACGATGGATACGGCAACAGCATCCGCCGTGTCATGGAAGTGAGGGACCGGGTCCATGGGATCCACGGCGTTGTGGCGGATATTATTTCCACGGAACAAAAATATGAGACAGCCATTGAGACAGCCCTGGGAGGGAGCATACAGAATATTGTAACAGACTCCGAGGCAACTGCCAAACAGCTGATCGAATATCTGAAAAAGAATAAGTACGGCAGGGCCACATTCCTGCCTCTCACCAGCATTAATGGAAACCAGCATTTCCCACAGCCGGCGGCCCTAAAGGAAAAAGGCGTGCTGGGTCTGGCAAACACCCTGGTGCAGGCGGCCAAACAGTACGAAGGCCTGGCCGGATATCTTTTGGGGCGGGTGGTGGTGGTGGATACCATTGACAACGCCATTGCCCTGGCAAGGAAATACAGATACAGCCTGCGCATTGTGACCCTGGAGGGCGAACTTCTCAGCGCCGGCGGTTCCATGACAGGCGGCGCCTTTAAAAACAGCAGCAATCTGCTGGGACGGCGCAGGGAGATCGAAGAACTGGAGGAGGCCTGCGGCAAGGCGCTGGTCCAGATTGAGAAGATCCAGAATGAACTGGCTCTGAAGGAGAGCCTGGCCCAGGAGAAAAAGGCGGAGCTGGAGCAGTTAAAAGCAGAGATCCAGTCCCTTGCCATCAAAGAGAATACCATCCGCATGAATATTTCCCAGCTGGAGGACAAGAAGGCTGAGATCGCGGATTCCTCCAGCGACCTTGTAAGGGAACACGGACAGCTTGAGGAACAGGTAAAGGAGATCAACCAGAGCCGGACGGCCCTGGAGGAGGACACCAAAGGACTGGAGTCCAAGAACACCCAGGCCAACCAGGAGATCGAGGAAAAGACCACGCTCCTGGAAAATGCCCGCAAAGAGCGGGAGGTGGCTGCCGCGGCCCTGTCCGCTGTCCAGATGGAAACTGCCAACCTGGTCCAGAAGCAGGACTTTATAAAAGAAAATACAAACCGTGTGGCCGGTGAGATCCGGAAACTGGAGGAAGAATTTAAGTTCCTGGAAGCCGGCACCGGTAACGCACAGCAGGTCATCCTGGGCAAGCAGCAGGAAATTGAACGCCTGAAGGCGCTGATCGCGGACGGCGATACGCGGATGAGGGAGCTGGAAGCAATCATCGCGGAGCGGGCTGCCCGCAGGGAGACAATGACCAAAGGGCAGAAAGCTTTTTTTGCCAGGCGGGAGGAACTGACCGGCCGTCTGGCCGACCTGGACAAGGACATGTTCCGTATCCAGGCACAGCAGGAAAAGCTGGAAGAAAAGCTGGAGCATTCCACATCCTATATGTGGACCGAATATGAGATGACCTATTCCACAGCCCTGGAGTTAAAAAAGGAGGAATACCAATCCTCCTCAGAGGTGAAAAAGCGGATCGATGAGCTGAAATCCAGGATCAGGGGACTGGGCAACATCAATGTGAACGCCATTGAGGACTATAAGGAAGTATCTGAGCGGTATGAATTCCTGAAAACCCAGTATGATGACCTGACCCAGGCCCAGGCGGAGCTGGAAAAGATCATCGAGGAACTGGACACTGGTATGAGACGCCAGTTTGAAGAAAAGTTTTCCCAGATCCGCGCGGAATTCGACAAGGTGTTCAAGGAATTGTTCGGAGGCGGCCGGGGTACACTGGAACTGATGGAGGATGAAGATATCCTGGAAGCGGGAATCCAGATCATCGCCCAGCCTCCGGGCAAGAAGCTTCAGAATATGATGCAGCTGTCCGGCGGCGAGAAGGCGCTGACAGCCATTTCCCTGCTCTTTGCCATCCAGAACCTGAAGCCCTCCCCCTTCTGCCTGCTGGATGAGATCGAGGCAGCCCTGGACGATTCCAACGTGGACCGTTTTGCGGGATACCTACACAAGCTGATCAAGAACACCCAGTTTATCGTCATTACCCACAGAAGGGGAACCATGGTGGCGGCGGACCGCCTGTACGGTATCACCATGCAGGAAAAGGGCGTATCCACCCTGGTTTCCGTTAACCTGATAGAGGATGACCTGGATAAATAACAGGAACTGTGATATGATTATTGATAAATGTAAATGACAATTAAGGAGTGAAGGTTTATGTCTGAGGGAAAGAAGGGATTTTTCGGTCGTCTGGTAGAAGGGCTTGCCAAGACCCGCAACAACATCGTATCCGGCATTGATTCCATCTTCAGTGGGTTTTCCGCCATTGATGATGATTTCTACGAGGAGATAGAGGAGACACTGATCATGGGCGATCTGGGGATCCAGACCACCATGTCCATTGTGGAGGATCTGAGGGCCAAGGTCAAGGAGCAGCACATCAAGGAGCCGGAGGAGTGCAAGGAACTGCTGGTGAGCAGCATCAAGGCACAGATGGACCTGGGTGAGAATGCCTATGAGTTTGAACACAAAAAGTCCGTGGTCCTTGTCATCGGGGTCAACGGCGTGGGCAAGACCACGTCCGTGGGCAAGCTGGCGGGACAGCTTAAGGATTCCGGCCACAAGGTGATACTGGCAGCGGCGGATACATTCCGCGCCGCTGCCATTGAACAGCTGACGGAATGGGCCGGCAGGGCGGGAGTGGATATTATCGCACAGCAGGAAGGCTCCGACCCGGCGGCTGTGATCTATGACGCCGTGGCTGCCGCCAAGTCCAGGAAGGCGGATGTGCTGATCTGTGACACGGCCGGCCGGCTCCATAATAAGAAGAACCTGATGGAGGAGCTTAAAAAGATCAACCGTATTATTGACAAAGAATACGCCGATGCCTACAGGGAGACCCTGGTGGTGCTGGACGGCACCACGGGCCAGAATGCACTGGCCCAGGCGCGCCAGTTTATGGAGGTTGCCGATATTACGGGGATCATCCTCACCAAGCTGGACGGCACGGCCAAGGGCGGTATCGCGGTGGCCATCCAGTCTGAATTAGGGCTTCCCGTCAAATATATTGGCATTGGTGAGCAGATTGATGATCTGCAGAAATTTAATGCGGATGATTTTGTCAATGCACTTTTCAATGTACAAAGGAATTCTTGAATTCAGCACTGTAACGTGATATAGTAGAAGACAAACGATGGAAAGAAGGACCCAATTATGGAAGAATTGACATTAGAGTGTTTTGAAGAAGCTTCTGATCTTGTAAAAGAAGTGACCACGGAGACAAAGCTTGTATACAGCGAGTATTTCTCTGCCCAGACCGGCAACAAGGTGTATTTTAAACCGGAGAACATGCAGTATACCGGCGCTTACAAGGTGAGAGGCGCTTACTATAAGATCAGCACCCTTAGTGATGAGGAAAAATCCAAAGGCCTGATCACCGCATCAGCGGGCAACCATGCCCAGGGCGTTGCCTATGCAGCCAAGCTGGCCGGTGTGAAGGCCACCGTTGTTATGCCCACCACCACGCCCCTGATGAAGGTAAACCGCACCAAGGGATATGGCGCCGAGGTGGTGCTGGAGGGCGATGTGTTCGATGAAGCATGTGATTATGCCTATAAGCTGGCGGAGGAACACGGATATACCTTTGTACATCCATTTGACGATCTGGCCGTGGCAACAGGACAGGGCACCATTGCCATGGAGATCATAAAGGAACTGCCCACCGTGGATTACATATTGGTTCCCGTTGGCGGAGGCGGACTGTGTACAGGCGTTTCCACCCTGGCAAAGCTTCTTAATCCCAAGATCAAGGTGATCGGCGTGGAGCCGGCGGGCGCCAACTGTATGCAGGAATCCCTGCGCCAGGGACAGGTGACCACCCTTCCCGAAGTGAACACCATTGCGGACGGCACCGCGGTCAAGAGACCGGGAGAAAAGCTTTTCCCCTATATCCAGCAGAATGTGGATGATATCATCACCATTGAGGACAGCGAGCTGATCGTTTCATTCCTGGACATGGTGGAGAACCACAAAATGATCGTGGAGAACTCCGGTCTTCTCACCGTTGCCGCATTAAAGCATCTGAATGTACAGAAAAAGAAGATCGTTTCCATCTTAAGCGGCGGCAATATGGACGTGATCACCATGTCCTCTATTGTGCAGCACGGACTGATCCAGAGGGACCGCGTGTTCACGGTTTCCGTACTTCTTCCTGATAAGCCGGGTGAACTTGCCAGGGTATCATCCCTTTTGGCAAAGGAACAGGGCAACATCATCAAGCTGGAGCACAACCAGTTTATCAGCATCAACCGCAACGCTGCCGTGGAGCTCCGCATCACCATGGAGGCATTTGGAACAGACCACAAGAATCAGATCGTGGCGGCGCTCACAGGTGCGGGCTACCGTCCGAAGCTTGTTAAATTCAAGGGAACCTACAGCGAGATGTAATGGAAAGTGTAAGAAAGGGCTTTCAAAGTGATTTGAAACAGGGGGGTATATATGATGCGGCCGGAAGAACATACGGTTACTCATACGATTAACCGTTACCGGAGTTTTCGCTATGAGTTAATATTAGAAGGAGTGATAGTGGGGGCCATTGCAGGCGCCGTGGTGGTGGCGTTCCGGTATTTGATCGGATACGCGGACACATTGCTGCATTCCATTTTGGATTTTGGTCAGAGCCATCCATGGTTCATACCTGTGTGGTTCCTGATCTTGGCAGCGGCGGCCTTTATTGTGGCATGGCTTCTCAAATGGGAATCCCTGATCTCCGGAAGCGGCATCCCGCAGATCGAGGGCGAGATCATGGGTGAGATCGATGAATGCTGGTGGCGGGTGCTGTTAGCCAAGCTGGGGGGCGGCATCCTGTCACTGGGATGCGGCCTTTCCCTGGGCCGTGAAGGTCCCAGCATCCAGTTGGGCGCCATGGCGGCCAAAGGTTTTTCAAGGGTCACTAAGCGTGTTAAGACTGAGGAAAAGCTGCTGATCACATGCGGTGCCAGCGCCGGATTGTCGGCTGCCTTTAACGCTCCCATCGCGGGTATCCTGTTTTCCCTGGAGGAGGTACATAAGCATTTTTCACCGGAGCTTCTCCTATCCTCCATGGCGGCCTCCATCACATCGGACTTTGTTTCCAGAAATGTGTTTGGACTGAAACCTGTTTTTACATTTACCATTACCCACATGATGCCCTTATCCACTTACGGGCATGTGCTGTTTTTGGGAGTTATAATCGGAGCAATGGGGGTTGTCTACAACACCACACTTTCCAAGACCCAGGACCTGTATGAGAGGATCCCCTGGCGCCTTGTAAAGATCCTGATCCCCTTTATGCTGGCCGGAGTGTTCGGCTTTTTATACAGGGGAGTCCTGGGCGGAGGCCACGCCCTGGTGGAGGAGTTGTCTGCCGGGGATATGGTGTTGGGATCCCTGTGCCTGCTTTTGGTGGTCAAGTTCTGCTTTTCCATGGTCAGCTTTGGCTCAGGCGCTCCGGGCGGCATTTTTCTTCCCCTGCTTGTGCTGGGGGCTATTATCGGAAGTATTTATTACCGTGTAGCGGAGCATATGAGCCCTTCTCTGTCAGGACTTCTGGTGAATTTTATCATTCTTGGCATGGCGGGATACTTTTCAGCCATTGTCAGGGCGCCCATAACAGGAATTATCCTGATCAGCGAGATGGCAGGCTCTTTTTCTCACCTGCTCACACTGTCCATGGTATCCCTGGCCGCTTACCTGGTGCCCGATATGCTCCACTGCGCACCTGTTTATGACCAGCTGCTCCACAGACTGCTGCGAAAGCAGAATCCGGACAAACAAGCCACTCTGACCGGTGAAAAGGTCCTGGTGGAGGGGATGATCTTCCATGGAAGCGCTGCCGAAGGCAAAAAGGTATCCGCCATTGCCTGGCCAAGGACCTGTCTGGTGGTGTCCCTGATGCGGGGGGATGCCGAGTTTGTGCCAAGGGGGGATACCATGCTTTTGGCGGGAGATAAGATCGTGGTGCTGTGTGATGAGACGTCCGAGGGACAGCTCCACAGGACCCTGCAGGAATATTGCCAGACCGTTGGCCTCAGGCCTGAGGAGTGATGGAATAACGTATGGCAGATTGGAAAAGGGAGAATATATATGGATCATTATGGAAAAATCTTAAGGAACTCATTGCTGGTTTTTGCTGTAACAGCCGCCTCTGTGCTGGGCGGATGTGCCAAGGAACCCGCTCCGCCTGCCCAGACCACCGCGGCCCAGACCACTGCGGCCACACAGACGGAATCCCAGGGCATGCCTAACCCCATGAAGGAGGCGGACAGTGTCCTGGACTTTGAGGCCATAGGCGTTCACATGGTGCTGCCAAAGGAAGCAGAGTCCCCTTCCTATTATATCATCAATGGAGAAGTGGCGGATGTGCAGTTCACCTTTGACGGCACTGAGTACACCTACCGGGCCTCCGACACAGCCCAGGATTTCGCAGGCATTTTTGAACGTTTTAAAGAGGGTGTGCTCACAGAGACAGCAGGAAGCAACGGACAGGAGACCGAGGTTCAGGTCAAGACCACGGAAAGCGGCGGCCGCCTGGCTTCCTGGGAATGGGGCAGTACCAAATATACCCTTTATACATCCGGCGAGGTGGAGGATACCGCCATCGCAGGTCTGGCCGTAACACTGGCCGAGTTAAGTGAAAACGAAAAATAAGCAGGTGCCGTCATGTTGGAATTAAAAGATTTCATGCCTATTAATTTCCTGAAAAAGGAAAAATTCACTGGAAGCCACAAGGGAATGCGTTTCCAAATGGAAAAGGTGGAGGCGGAAGGGGAAGAAAAGCCTAAACTGGGTGTTACCGTATGGCCGGAGCCATATGGATATGACGCTACCCCGGACAGTGAAAAGGAGAAGGTCCTGTTTGACTTTAATGCGGACGGTCTGGCCCAAGGAGTGGACTGGGTAAACCAACAGTTTGAGGCCCAGGCCGGGCGCTGGAAGGCCGCCAGTCTGCGATAAAAATCTGACCTTTAACATTTTGCTGAAAATAATTGGTGTTTTATTCTTTTTTTATAATTTATTAACGAAAACTTAATTGGTGGTTGACTTTTAAAAGTCAGCACACTATAATAAGGCACATAAAGAAAAGCGCTGGTGCTTATAACCGGCGCTTTTTCTGTTCTTACGTAAGCAACAGTGTGCACAATGGGGTGTATTGCAATCGCCAGGTACCGGCGGCAATACACCCTTTTGTTGTTCCAGTGCCATCCGGCACCGTCATCCCCATCAAAAACAAACCTCAAGGAGGAACGTATTATGGATTATTCAGCAGTTAATACTATCTGGGTCCTGCTAGGCGCAGCTCTGGTGTTTTTTATGCAGGCAGGTTTTGCAATGGTAGAGACCGGGTTCACAAGGGCTAAAAATGCAGGAAACATCATCATGAAAAACCTGATGGACTTTGCCATCGGTACCCCGCTGTTCTGGCTTACAGGCTTTGGCATCATGTTTGGGGGCACAGGCGCACTGGTGGGAGGATTGGATCCGCTGGTAAGAGGCGACTACAGCGCGGTCCTTCCTTCAGGGGTGCCCCTTCCCGCCTTTCTGATCTTCCAGACTGTTTTCTGCGCAACGGCTGCAACCATTGTGTCGGGAGCCATGGCAGAGAGGACAAAATTTATTTCCTACTGTATCTACAGCGCAGTGATCAGCGCAGTGGTATATCCTGTATCCGGCCATTGGATCTGGGGCGGCGGCTGGCTGGCCCAGATGGGATTCCACGATTTTGCAGGTTCCACTGCGGTCCACATGTGCGGCGGAGTAGCTGCCCTCATAGGGGCAAAGATCCTGGGGCCCCGTATCGGGAAATATGACAAGGACGGGAATCCAAAGGCGATCCTGGGCCACAGCCTTACACTTGGAGCCCTGGGAGTGTTCATTCTCTGGTTCTGCTGGTTTGGCTTTAACGGCTGTTCCACGGTTGCCATGGACAGCGATGCTGCCGTGTATTCAGCGGGCAATATCTTTGTAACCACCAACCTGGCAGCGGCCACGGCCACGGTAGCCACCATGGTCATTACCTGGATCCGCTACAAAAAACCGGATATTTCCATGACATTGAACGGTTCCCTGGCAGGCCTGGTTGCCATTACGGCCGGATGTGACCTTGTAACCCCTGTGGGAGCCTTTTTCATTGGCCTGATCGCCGCTTTTGTTGTGGTATTCGGCATTGAGTTCATTGACAAGGTGTGTAAGATCGATGATCCTGTGGGGGCCATTGGGGTCCATGGAATGTGTGGTGCTGCGGGAACTCTGCTTACCGGGGTATTTGCTGCCGAGGGCGGCCTGGTATATGGCGGCGGCGCAGGATTTCTGATGATCCAGTTCATCGGCGTGATCGCTGTCATTGCATGGGTTACCGTAACCATGTTCGTCACCTTTAATGTCTTAAAGCACACCATCGGTCTTCGGGCCAGCTGGGAAGAGGAGACTAAGGGGCTGGATGCTACCGAACACAACCTGACCAGTTCCTATGCGGATTTTATGCCCATGGTATTCATGGGCAAAACACAGGAATCAGAGCCTTCCCAAGGGATCTCCATGGAAAAATCCGTTACCGTGGAACATTTCCCCGAATCCAAACCGGCTTCCACAACAGCCAAGCTGACAAAAATAGTCATGGTATTTAACCAGGCCAGATTTGTGGCCCTCAAGGATGCCCTTTCCCAGCTGGGAGTGACCGGCATGACCATTACCCAGGTCATGGGCTGCGGCACCCAGAAGGGCCATGCCAATTACTACAGAGGCATAAAGATAGAGGAAGTGGCCCTTCTTCCCAAGATCAAACTGGAAGTAGTGGTGAGCAGGGTTCCGGTGGAGGACGTGATCGCCACGGCAAAAAAAGTCCTGTACACAGGAAATATCGGAGATGGAAAACTGTTTGTATATGATGTGGAAAATGTGATCAAGGTGCGTACCGGCGAGCAGGGATTTGACGCACTGCAGGGTGAATAAGAGGTCCGGTGATCACACATCCAGACCGCTTAGATTAGACCGTTCAGATTAGACCGCTCAGATCACACGGACCAGATGATCCTGTTGTCCTGTACGTATGCCTGCAGGAGCCCCGTATCCTTCAGCCAGGCCAGGTAGGAGCGTATGGTGGAGCCTACCAGCACATGCTGCTGGAAGTTCATGGTCAGGCCGTAGTAATCAAAAACAGCTTTTAAAACCGACTCAAAGGTCTGCGGGGCAGCGCACAGCTCCAGCAATTTGGCCGCGATTTCATGGACGCACTGTTTATTGTACTCGGCCAGACTGCGGATGCTGTCGGTCGCCTCCGCATGGGCGGGAACAAAAAGGGCGGCCTCCATGGTCATGACTTTGTCAAGGGTCTCCAGATAGGAAGCCACATCATATATAAACGATACCTTGTATTTGTCCAGGGTAGCGCGGCTGCTCAGGCAGTCAGCCAGGAATAGGGTGCCATCAGGGATGCGCACCCCCACCATCTGGAAAAAATGGCCCGGAAGAGGAATGATCTCCAGTTCTCTCAGGGCCTCGTCTTCATACAGGGAATCCATGTCGCTCACCTGGCTGCTTGGGGCCATAAGAAATTTGTGGCGCAGATCCGCAAAGGGATAACCTCCGTAAAGAAATGCTGGTTCCAGTTCCGGGTAAGCGGTAAAGGCAGCCTCCACACCTTTTGCATACACCTTGCAGCCTGTCTGCTGCTGGAGATACCGGTTGCCTCCAATGTGGTCTGCATTGGAATGGGTGTTGATGATGGCGTGAAGCTGCCAGCCCTCCCGTTCCAGAATCTGGCGGACCTTTCGGCCGGCATCCTTGTCATTTCCGCTGTCAATGAGACAGACCTGAGTATCGTCTATTTTAAAAACACCTATTTTAGCAGGACAATTAATATAGAAGCTTCTGGGTCCCGCCTGGATCAGCTCATACATGATGTTACCTCCTTGCATTCTCAGCATTACATTCTTTGCATTACATTCTTTGCGTTACATAATCAGGGTTACATTTTTAGTGTTGGTTTCCAGCATAAATTAGCACTATGATACCACATAAAAGCTGAAAAAGAAATAAGATGACTTTATATTTTACTTGAATTTCCCCATAATTCATGTATAATTGTTGAAAGAAATCGACAGGAGGAAATACATGTGCTTTTAAACGGTATCAGAGGGTTCTGCATGGCCATGGCGGACAGCGTTCCGGGGGTATCTGGGGGAACCATTGCCTTTTTGCTTGGGTTTTATGATGAGTTTATCAATTCGCTTAATGATCTGATGGGAAAGGATAATGCCAGGCGAAAACAGGCATTTATCTTCCTTTTTAAGTTGGGCATCGGGTGGATTCTGGGTTTTTGCCTGTCCGTCCTGGTACTTTCAGGCCTGTTTCAGGATTATATTTATGAAATCAGTTCCGTCTTTATGGGACTGACCCTGTTTGCGATCCCCATGGTCATCAGGGAGGAAAGGCATTCCATGAAGGGAAGATACGGCAATCTGATCTTTACCTTTGCAGGGATGGCTTTGGTATTCTGCATTTCGTATTTTAACCCCGCCGGCGGGCAGGGGATCAATGTTTCAGTGGAACATCTGTCCCTGGGACTGGTCGTCTATGTGTTCATCACCGCCATGGTGGCCATCACCGCCATGGTGCTTCCGGGAATTTCCGGTTCCACACTGCTTCTGATTTTTGGTATCTATGTACCCATCATAGGGGCTGTAAAAGAATTTCTTCATATGAACCTAAATTACGTGCCCATTCTGGCGGTGTTTGGTCTGGGTGTCATCACAGGCATTGTGGGGATCATTAAACTGATCAAGCTGTGCCTTGAGCGCTACCGCTCCCAGGCCATCTATACCATCATAGGCCTGATGATAGGCTCACTTTATGCCATTACCATGGGACCCACAACCTTGGACGTGCCCAGGGATCCCATGGGTCTTGACACGTTCAGGATCCTGTTCTTCCTTCTGGGCGGCCTGATCCTGGCCGGACTGGAGTTTATGAAGACAAGACTGGAGAAGCAGTAGAGGAGGACTTATGGGGAAAATCGTTCTTCTGGTGCCCAGGGAGGAAATGCTTTACCAGGCCCACAATATCCTGCAGGAAAAGAAATACGCCATCAGTGACATGCGGATGATCCAGACAGAGAACGCAGTGGTGGAGGCCAGAAGCGCCATTGCTGCCGGGGCTACCATCATCATTGCCAGGGGACTCCAGGCTTCCATTATCAAGCAGTACACGGATATCCCTGTGGTGGAGATCGTGGCAACCGCCCAGGAGATGGCCCTTTTGGTGGTCAAGGCAAAGCAGATCGTGGGTAAGACAAAACCGATCATTGCCGTGGTAGGTGTGAAGAATATGTTCTGTGATATGACGTATTTTGAGACCATCTATGACATCAAGCTGCGCACTTACTTTGCATCCAACGGGGCTGGACTGGAAGAACAGGCCAAGCTGGCCATGGAGGAAGGCGCCGACCTGATGATCGGCGGGGATGTGGCTGTGGCCACGGCAAAGGAAGCCGGTTTTCCCTCCCTGTTTCTTTCCATGACCGAGGATTCCCTGCGCATGGCATTTGCCATGGCGGAAAGCATGGACTTTGCCATGGGCGCTGAAAAGAGGAGCAATGCCCAGATCGAAGCGCTTTTGGATTATTCCTTTAACGGTGTGGTAAACATGGACAGGAATGGTGTCATTACCACGGTCAATCCTGTGATGAGGGATATCCTGGGACCCGAGGGCGAGCAGATCATAGGCCGGAGGATGGAGCAGGTATTCCAGGATATCGACCAGGGAAAACTGGTCCGGGTGCTGGAAGGGCGGGATGAAAGCTATTCCTCCTTTATGCAGGCTAACGGCACCCCTGTGTTTGCCATCCTTGCACCTGTCAGGGTGGGGGATGAGGTGGAAGGCGCCATCCTTACCTGTCACAAGGTAAAGCGCCAGAGACCGGTAAAAGAGCGGGATCACGCGGACGGAAACCATTTGAAGCATCACGGTCTGATCGCCAGGGGCAGCTTTTCATCCCTGGTCCAGAACTCCAGGCCCATGCAGGACTGTATCCATCTGGCAAGGCTTTACTCCCAATCCCAGCAGCCGGTGCTGATCCTGGGGGAGACCGGAAGCGAACTGCGCCTCATGGCAGAGAGTATGCACAATGCCGGCCTGTATAATGACGGGGCGTTTTTTTCCCTCACCTGCAACGGCCTTTCCGGGGAAGAGCAGCATGATATGATCTTTGGTGATAAGGGAGCGGTGTTTCTGGCCAATGAGGGAACCATTTACATGGAAGATGTGGAACATCTCTCCCTGTCCAGCCAGTATGGGCTGTACCAGCTGATCCGCTACAAAACAGGGAGCAGCAGGGACGTTGCGGGAACGGTGCATTTTCACATCCGCATCATGGCATCCAGCACCCTGCCTTATACCAGGCTTTGGGAGATGGTGGAGGAAGGCAGGTTCAGAAGGGACCTGTTCTATCTGCTGTCTGGACTTAAACTTCAGGTGCCCCCTCTCAGGGAGCGCCCCGAGGATCTGGAACAGCTGATCGAAGACCTTTTAAAAGAGTCCTGCGACCAATATTCCAGATATCACGTGCTGACAAAGGGGGCACGCCAGTGCCTGAAGGAATATGGCTGGCCCGGCAACAGGATCCAGCTGGATTCCTACATGAACCGTCTGGTGCTCACCGCTGGAAAAAGAAGCATTGACGAGATCCTGGTGCGTGCCATGTTGGAAGAGTTGTATCCCCCGAAAGAAATCTCCCCTCCCGGTGAGTATGAAAAGGAAGATCGGCCGGCAGGTCTTATAAAACCTGTGCAGAGCGAGGAGGAGAGACAGATCCGGACCGCATTGGCAAAATGCAGCGGAAACAGGGAACGCACTGCAAAAAGCCTGAAAATCAGCAAGGCCACTCTTTGGAGGAAGATGAAGAAGTATAATATCGAGTAAGTATGATATGGGACTGAAATGAAATAAAATTAAAATATATTTGAAACTACTATTTCATAATTGAATCATTTTTTGAAAGACTGGACGGCTTGTATATAAAAAGCCGTCTTTTTTATTTACAATGTCAATTGTAGAAAAAGAAACGGTCAGATATAATGTGGTCATAGGTCAGGGATATCCTCAGCAGCAAGGGCACACACGCCTTCTTGTCCGCCAAGGGTATGAATGGCCAAATTGAATGAAAGGTGAGGTAATGAAATGAAAGTAGGTTTTATCGGATTAGGCATTATGGGAAAGCCAATGAGCAAGAATTTATTAAAAGCTGGTTATGAGCTGGTTATTTTTGATTTTAACAAGGACGCAGTGAACGAGGTGGTAGGCTGCGGCGCTGTAGCTGCCGCCAACGGCAAGGAGGTTGCCGAACAGTGTGAGGTAGTGATCACCATGGTTCCCAACTCCCCTCATGTACGTGCTGCCGTACTGGGTGAAAACGGTGTTGCAGAAGGCGCAAAGCCAGGAACAGTTGTAATTGACATGAGCTCCATTGACCCAACTGAGAGCAAGGCCATCGGCGCTGAACTGGCCAAGCTGGGAATCGATATGCTGGATGCACCTGTTTCCGGCGGAGAGCCAAAGGCCATTGACGGTACCCTGTCCGTTATGGTGGGCGGCAAAAAGGAACTCTTTGACAAGTATTACGACATGCTCATGGTTATGGCCGGCTCTGTTGTATATGTGGGTGAGCTGGGTTCAGGCAATGTTGCCAAGCTGGCTAACCAGATCGTGGTTGCCGTCAATATCGCTGCCGTATCTGAAGCCCTTACCTTTGCAAAAAAGGCTGGAACAGATCCTGAGTTAGTATACCAGGCGATCAGAGGCGGACTGGCAGGCTCCACTGTTATGGATGCAAAGGCACCTATGATGTTGAGCAGAAACTTCAAACCCGGCTTCCGCATTGAACTGCACATTAAGGACCTGAACAACGCGCTGAACGCAGCCCATGCCATCAGTTCCCCGGTTCCCTTAACAGGACAGCTGATGGAGATCATGCAGGGCTTAAAGGCTGACGGCTACGAGAAGGAAGACCACTCCAGTATTGTTAAGTACTACGAGAAGATCGCCAATACCACAGTTGAGTCATAATCACCCCTAAAGGAGAAGCGTCATGAATACAGATTTTATCAAGGGTGTCATTGTCCCCATTCTCACTCCTGTCAATGAAAATGAGTTTATTGACGAGGCAAAGCTGAGAGATCAGGTTAACTATGTGATCGAGGGAGGCGTACTGGGTATCCTGGCATTTGGCAGTAACGGAGAGTTCTATGTCATTGAGGAAGATGAGATGGAGCGCGGATTAAAGATTATGATCGACCAGGCGGCCGGCCGTGTACCTGTATATTTTGGAATCGGTGCGATCAGCACCAAAAAGTGCTGCCGCCTTGCTCAGATGGCGGTGCGGTGCGGTGCGGCAGGCATTTCCGTGCTGCAGCCCATGTTCTTAAAGCCAACTGAGGATGAGCTGTATCTGCATTTTAAGACCATTGCCGAAACAGTGCCTGAGACACCCGTACTGCTGTACAACAATCCGGGCCGGGTAAACTATACCATGTCCGGCAAGCTGGTGGAGCGCCTTGCCCATGAAGTTCCCAATATTGTGGGAATGAAGGATACCAGCGGCGACATCACCCAGACCTCTGAGTTCATCAGGCGGACAAGGGATGTGGGCTTTAAGGTGTTTGGCGGAAAGGACACCCTGTTATACGCATCCATGTGTCATGGCGCAGTGGGCGGCGTGTGCACGGCGGCCAACTTCATGCCTGAACTGATCGTGGATGTTTACAATAAGTATGTGGCCGGCGACCTTCAGGGTTCCCTGGAAGCACAGTTTAAGCTGAATCCCGTAAGACTGTCCATGGACGGAGCCAGCTTCCCCGTGGCGGCAAAGGATATGGCCAATCTGAGGGGAAGGGACATCGGTCTTCCCTATAAGCCCAATCTGGCAACACCGGAAGGTCCTGTATTAGACAGGATCAAGGCTGAAATGAAAGCTGCCGGCCTGATCTAAAGGCTGCTTCACAAGGGCTTTGCAATGCCCGCTTTATATTATAGTCGGCAAGGTTTACTGTGTGGCCGTTATCTTGTCCCCCCACTGCTCCTTCATCAGATCGATGAAGCTGCGGGCCGGGCGGCTGAGGTAGCGGCCCTTTTTGTAACTGGCCGTAAACTGCCAGGTTGGGCGGGAGGGCAGGTGGAAACAGCAGAAATCCTGATCCAGGTCCTTTACATAGTAGTAGGGCAGGATGCCGCAGCACATGTTGGCCCGTATCATGGAAATAATGGTATGGTTATTGCCTGTCTCAAACAATACCTGGGGGCTGAAGCCCGCTTCCGCGAAAATGCGGTTGAGCATGGTACTCATGGTAGAGCGGCGGTCCATGAGCACAAAGGGTTCGTACTCAAGCCTGCGGATATCCATGGTGGCATAGTCCTCCCCATCTTCGGGCCGGGTGCCGGCCAAGGGATGTCCTGCCGGGATCACCAGGAACAGCTCCTCGTCATAGATCGGTTCATACAGATCATCGCTCCTGTCCTTGTCCGTTAATGTGAGAAACGCAAGATCCAGATCTCCCATGGAGATCAGTTTCTGGAGCTGCTTGACAATGCCCTCCACCGGTTCAATGATCACATTGGGATAGAGCTGGTGAAAGGTTCCGTACACCCGGGTAAACATATTGATCCCCCTTCCGGCCGTAAAGCCCACGGCCAGGTGGCCGCATCTTCCGTCTGACAGATCGTGGATGGTCTGATACGTTTCCCGCTTCAGGCGCATGATCTCCTTGGCGTTCCTGATATAGATCTCACCGGCTTCTGTCAGGTGCCAGTTGGTACGGGAACGGTGGAAGAGGGGGGTTCCCAATTCATTCTCCAGCTTGATCAGCTGCTGGTTTAAGGCGGACTGGGTGATAAAAAGCTTGGCTGCTGCGTGGGTAATGTTATTTTCTTCCGCTATCTTCAATATATATTCAATCTGTCTTGTGTCCATATGATCTCCTTTTATGAGAGCAGGATGGTATCCTGCACAAATATCCTTTTGCGTCAGTTTCATTTTACATCAGTTGATCAAGGCGGGCAACAGGTAATAGTAATTTTTTTAAGAGTAAACTTAAATCTAATAATTTTACTTATGAGTGATCCGTTGCTATAATGAAATTAATTCATAAGTGTACTCCGGGAGTGCACATAAACTAAAGGAGGAAAAAAATGAGCGTTCCCTTATACATTAAAATCAGCGGCAAAGACAATGTGGCTATTGCAGTCAATGACATTCCGGCCGGAACCCAGGTCATGGACGGTGTGGTTGCGGAGCAGGATATCCCCCAGGCCCATAAGATCGCCCTGTGCGATATCCCCAAAAACGGCAGGATCGTCCGCTACGGGGTGGTGCTGGGCTATGCCATCGACCCCATAAAAAAGGGCCAGTGGATCAATGAAACCATGCTTAAGCTGCCCACCCCGCCATCCGTGGACGAGATGACCTTTGCCACCAACCTGGTAACGGACCTTCCTGATCCGCCGGTCGTGACATGGGAAGGGTATGTAAATCCCAACGGAGGGTACGGGGGCACCAGGAACATTCTTGGGATCAGCACAACGGTGCAGTGTGTGACAGGAGTCCTGAACGTGGCTGTGGAGCGGATGAAGCGGGAGCTTCTGCCCAAATATCCCAATGTGGATGATATTGTCCCCATCAACCATGCCTACGGCTGCGGCGTTGCCATTGGCGCACCTGAGGCCAAGGTTCCCATACGCGCCCTGAGAAACCTTGCAAAGCATCCCAACTTCGGCGGGGAGCTGATGGTGGTCGGCCTGGGATGTGAAAAGTTCACAGTGGAAATGCTGCTGGATGAGGCTGACATTTCCCCGGAAAACGTGATCATCCTCCAGGAAAAAAAGGGATTTGACGACATGATCAGCTCCCTGATGGAAATGGCTGAGAAAAAGCTGGCAAAATTAAACCGGAGAACCCGCCAGACCCTTCCACTCAGCGACCTGCTTATTGGTATGCAGTGCGGGGGCAGTGATGCTTTTTCCGGAGTCACCGCCAATCCTTCTGCCGGATACGCGGCAGATATGCTGGTAAAAGGCGGCGCCACGGTTCTCTTCTCTGAAGTCACGGAAGTCAGGGACGGAGTCTATCTTCTGGGTGAGCGCTGCGTCAACAGCGAGGTTGGCAAAAAGCTGGCTGACGAGATGAAGTGGTATGACCGATATCTGGAAAACGGACAGGTGGACCGAAGCGCCAACCCCACTCCCGGAAACAAAAAGGGAGGGTTGTCCAACATTGTGGAAAAGGCCATGGGCTCCATTGCCAAGTCAGGCACGTCCCCCATTGTGGAGGTGCTGTCGCCGGCGGAAAAACCATCCAAAAAGGGACTGATCTATGCGGCCACACCGGCCAGCGATATCGTGTGCGGCCCCTGCCAGCTGGCCAGCGGGATCGGCCTTCAGGTGTTCATGACAGGCCGCGGAACCCCCTATGGCCTGGCGGTCGCTCCTGTGATCAAGGTATGTTCAAGAAACGACATGAAGATGCAGTGGCAGGATCTCATTGATGTGAACGCAGGCCCCATTGCCACCGGTGAAGCTACCATCCAGGAGATCGGAACACAGTTGTTCCACGAGATCATTGACGTGGCCAGCGGCAGAAAGCAGAGCTTTGCCGAGAAATATAAATTATATAATGACTTCTGTATTTTTAATCCCGCGCCCATCACCTGATAAAAACATATTCATATAACCAAAAGCCCTGAGCGTAAGGAACACACTCAGGGCTTTTTAGTGCGTGGACATCCGTTACAAAAGCAGCATCAGAAGCGGTATGGTAACCAGGGACAGAAGGGTGGTTGTCACAATACATCTGGAGGCATAATCCTCGTCCGCCCCATATTTAGCGGCCAGAAGAGCGCTGGTGCTTCCCGCAGGCATGCCTGTAAGGATCAGGGAGACCCCGGCCAGCATGGGTTCCACCCGGATCAGGTTCAGAATAACCAGAGCCACCAGGGGAAGGGCGATCAGACGTACAAATGCCAGATAAAACAGGCTGGGCTCCAACAGCTTTTTCCAGGGCACGCCAATGAGCATGGTCCCGATCACCATCATGGAAAGGGGTGAGGTGACGGCGCCTATATTGGCAATGGCAGTGTCCAGAAAGCCGGGAACCGGAAACCCGCTCATCCGCCGTGCCAATCCCAAAAATACAGTGATGATACATGGATTCAGCAGGATATTGCGGCATTTTGTCTTAAGATCAGCGGTGGTGAACACGGACAGCCCTGCGGTCCACATGAAGATACGGTTGGGGATAATAAAAATGGAGGCTGCAAATAATCCGTCATTTCCGTAAACCGAAGCGACCATGGGCATTCCCAGAAATCCTGAGTTGTTGACCAGAGTACAGTACTGGAGGATGCTTTTCTTTTCCAGGGGATACCGGTTGTAGATCACCTTTCCCAGAAAAAAAGAGAGGATGGAAATACAGAAGGCCACCACCAGGATCAGAGCCGTCTGCATCAGGACCTCCGGTGTCAGCGGCTTGTTAAAGGAGTTGAAGATCATACAGGGAAGGGTGATCTTAAGGATCAGGTCCACCAGTTTCTTTTTCGTCTCCTGGTTGATGATATGTACCTTCATACAGTACATCCCCACTGCCATATAAATCAGAAGAATCAGCTGAGCATTCAGCATTTTAGTAAAATTTTCCATGCCACAAGACCTCCGGTGCGTCAATGTACGGTACACAGGCATTGCATACCAAGTATAAGTATACCTCAGATACGGTTGGATGGCTAATTAGTTTTTTAAAGAGAGAGAATAAGAAATTTTAATTCATTGACAGCGGCCCCTTATTAAAATATAATCATGTGTAGACTGTTTTATTAAGAGAGTAAAAGAAGAGGTACATATGCATCGTTTATCATACATTATCGTAAGTCTCGTCATGGTGTTATCTTTGTCGACCGTAACCGCGTTTGCAAAGCCGGACTGGCCCACTGACACAGGGGTACAGTCGGAGGCCGGCATTGTCATGGACATGGATTCCGGAGCGGTCCTGTTTGCCCAGAACATACATGAACAAAAGATCCCGGCCAGTATCACCAAACTGCTCACCGCCCTGGTGGTCATTGAAAACTGTGACAACCTGGACGCTCCTGTGACCTTTTCTCACGATGCGGTGTACAACATAGAATCAGGCAGCGGCAATAAACTGGCGTTGGAGGAGGGGGATGTGCTCAGCGTAAAGGACTGCCTTTACGTCATGCTCCTGCAGTCTTCCAATCAGGCCAGCAATGCTCTGGCCGAGTACATCGGAGGCAGCCGGTCCGGGTTTGTGGATATGATGAACCGCAAAGTGGCTGAGCTTGGATGTCAGGAAAGCCATTTTGCCAACCCCTCGGGGCTGAACGATGACACCCAGCGCACCTCCGCCTACGACATGGCTCTGATTGCAAGGGAGGCATTTAAGAATCCCACCCTTCTGGAGATCAGCTCCACAAAAAAGGCTTCCATCCCGGCAACCATCAACAACCCGGACGGAAGGACGTTTTCCATGGAACACAAGCTTGTTATAACCGAGGACGAGAGCAGCGAGGAGTATTATCCCGATGCGGTTGCCGGTAAAACCGGGTGGACCTCCCAGGCCGGCCAGACCCTTGTCACATACGCCAGGCGAGATGGCCGCAGCCAGATCGCGGTTACTTTAAGGAGTACCCAAAAGACCCATTATTCCGACACTAAGACAATCATGGATTTCGGGTTTGCAAGATTTAAGAATGTCGGCATAGCTGACAATGAAACAGACTATGTAACAGGGGATGCATTGGTCACCATCGGTTCCGAGACCTATGAACCCGGCCAGCTCTATATTGACAAGGCAGCCGTGATCACCCTTCCCAATGATGCCCAGTTTGTGGACGCACAAAAGCAGCTGGTCACCGACCTGCCGTCCGACCATCCCGAAGGCGCTGTGGCTAAACTGTCTTATACATACAATGAACGAAAGATCGGGGATGCCTGGCTTTTCACCACCAGGGAGCAATCCGTAAACACGGCCGCCCCACTTCCTTCCCAGGAAGAGCCGCAGACCCAGGATCCCCAGGTTCCCGACAGCAGCGGTGTTAAGATCCCCACCCCGGTGTTTATTGTGGGCGGCGTGATCCTTGTCCTGGCAGCGCTTGCAGCCATCGGCTTTTTCTGGATCAAAAAGCGGCAGGAGGCGGAACGCCAGCGCCAGCTCAGACTCCGTGAAAAGCGCAGGCAGAGACTGGCTGATATCGGATTCACGGAAGAAGATTTTGAGCGCATCCTGGAGGAGCGGAGAAAGCAGCGCGACATGGATTAATACAAGTGTATGACGCTACCAAATGAGATGCGGACAGCATGGACCAACTTCTGTCTGCGTCTCATTCAATGTCTTTGCAGGAAGCGGGACAGGAGACAGATATGGGATTGATGGAGGAGGTAAGGAAATGGCATATTTTCCGTTTTTTGCAGATATAGAGGGAAAGAAATGGCTGATCGCCGGAGGAGGCGGGGTATCCCTGCGCAAGGTCAGGGACCTGCTGCCCTATGGCGCCATCATACGGGTGGTGTCCACAGACCTGTCCGCCGGTCTGTTGGAACTGGGTGCGGATCCTGTTTACAGGGGCAGGCTTACCCTGTCCCGCCGGGCATTTGAGGACGGGGATCTGCTGGATGCTGACTTTGTCATAGCGGCTACCAGCGACCAAGCACTGAACAGCCATATATCCGCTGTCTGTCATAGACAGCGGATTCCGGTCAATGTGGTGGACGTAAAGGAGGAGTGTTCCTTTATCTTTCCCTCCATTGTGCGGGACGGCCCCGTGGTGGTGGGCATTTCCACCGGAGGCGCAAGCCCTGTGATCGCCAGATATCTGAAGGCGCGGATCAGCCGGATCCTTCCGGACAATTTGGGGGATCTTGCACAGCAGCTGAGCGGATACAGGGGGCGGATCAAGGCCCTGTTCCCCCATTCCCCAGAGGTACGGTCCGGTCTGTTCTATGAACTGGCGGAGAAAGGCTTGGAAAACGGCTGCAGGCTGACACCGGAGCAGGCAGAAATCATTATTAACAGAAAGTTGGAGCAAGAACATGAGTAAAGTCGTCCGCATCGGCACAAGGAAGAGCGCGCTGGCCCTGATCCAGACACAGCTGGTGGCAGAGGAGCTGAAGCAAGCCTGTCCGGGGCTTGAGATAGAGGTGGTTACAAAGGACACGCTGGGAGACAGGATCTTAGACAGGCCTCTCCAGGAATTTGGCGGAAAAGGTGTGTTTGTGTCAGAATTTGAGCAGGCCATAAAGGCGGGTACCATTGACCTGGCCGTACACAGCGCAAAGGATCTTCCCATGGAGCTGGCGCCCGGACTTTGCATTGCCGCCGTCTCTCACCGCGAGGACCCCAGGGATGTGCTGGTAACCATGAAAGGGGCCATGGAGACAGGAAAAAAAATCATAGGAATCGGTACCTCCAGCCCCAGAAGGCAGCTGGAAGCCATGGAAAACCATGAGATTTTATGGCCTGGTTCAAAGGGAGTGCAGTGCGGCATTCTCAGGGGAAATGTACACACGCGGTTAAAGCGCCTGAAGGAAGGCTCCTTTGACGGGATCATACTGGCGGCCGCGGGTCTAAAGCGCCTGGATCTGCTTGGGCATGACGGATACGATTTCCGTTTCCTGCGGCCGGATCTGTTCATACCTGCCGGCGGCCAGGGGCTGATGGCCGTGGAAGCCAGGGAGGGAAGCGAAGCAGCCGCTCTGTGCCAAGCCATGGATCACCGGGAGGGGAGGCTGTGTCTGACCCTGGAGAGGGCAGTCCTCCAGCTTTTAGAGGCCGGCTGTCATGAGCCGGTGGGAATCTTCTCACAGCTGTCCGGGGAAAGAATGAAGGTTTGGGGAATCAGCCGCAAGAACAATATCACAAAACGCGCCTGCCTGGAGGGGGGCATTACTCCCCGGGAGATACGGCAAATGGCGGAACAGGCCGGAAAGGAGCTTGGCTGATATGAAGAAACAGGGAATAGTGTACCTGGTAGGGGCCGGACCGGGAGATCCGGGCCTTATGACCATAAAGGGCCGGGAACTTCTGGCTTCCTGCGATGCCGTGGTTTACGACCACCTGGCCTCAGAGCATTTCCTTGGCTGGATCCCCGGGACATGCCGGAAACTTTATGTAGGAAAGCAGGCGGGACGTCACTCCATGAAACAGGAGGAGATCAATGAACTGCTTGTAACGCTGGCCTTATCCGGGCTGACGGTGGTAAGGCTTAAGGGCGGCGATCCCTTTGTGTTCGGCAGAGGCGGGGAGGAGATCCTGGCCCTTGAAGCCCATAAGATCCCCTATGTGGTTGTCCCCGGCGTCACCTCAGCCGTGGCAGTCCCTGAGTGTGCGGGAATTCCTGTCACCCACCGGGCGGTAAGCCGCAGCTTTCATGTGATAACCGGACATATGAGGGAGGGCGGGGAGTGCCTGCCCCCCGACTTTGAGAACTATGGCTCCCTTCCCGGCACCCTGGTATTCCTTATGGGTCTGGGGCAGCTGCCCGCCATCACACAGCGTCTGATCACCGGGGGCAAATCGCCGGATACACCGGCCGCCGTTATTGAGAGGGGAACCCTTCCCGGCCAGCGCGTGGTCCGGGCCGCCCTGTCCCGCCTCCACGATGCGGTCCAAAGAGAGGGTATCCGCACCCCTGCCGTTATTGTGGTGGGGGAGACGGCAGCCTATGATATGAAGTGCAGCGCATTAAGGCCCCTTTCCGGGATCCGGGTCGGTATCACCGGCACGGAACAGTTTGCAGGCAGGCTGACCCGCGCACTTGAAGCCCAGGGCGCCCAGGTTTCATGGGTTCTGGACATGAAGGTGATCTCCCATGCCGAAAGCGCTCCCATGAAGGATGCCTACAAAAACCTGGAGCAATATACATGGATCGTGTTTACCAGCGCCAATGGAGTAAGGTTGTTTTTCCTGGGTCTGCGGGCTGCGGGCAGGGATTACAGAAGCCTGGGGCATGTCAAATTCGCCGTCATCGGGGAGGGGACCGGCCGGGAGCTGGAGAGGTACGGGTTCCAGGAGGATTATATGCCGGATTCCTATTGCGCCGAAGCGCTGGGACAGGGGCTCTGCGGCATCCTCACACCAGCGGACCGGCTTCTCATCGCACGTTCAAAGGGAGGTTCCCCTGTGCTGACCCGGCTGCTGGGCCAGGCGGGGATCCTGTTTGACGACATCCCATTGTACGAGGTAAAGGGCAGTTCTGTAAATGACAGTTCTGTAAATAACAGCCCTGCAAATGACAGCCCTGCAGATAAAACCGAAACGCTGGACTACCTTACATTTGCCAGCGCTTCCGGGGTCAGGGCTTATTTTGAACGCATGGACTCCATTGGCATGCCATCCTGGCTGCCGGATGCAAAGATGGTCTGTATCGGTGATATCACAGCCCGGGAGCTGGAACGATCCGGACATAAGGCCCACATCACGGCTTCCAGCTACCACATCGGCGGACTGGTGCAGGCGATCATTGACCATGCGGCTCTCTCATCATCTAAATCGTAATAAATATTAAGGTTAGGATAAAGACTTTGTCCATTTAAGCTGATATAATTTTTATATCTGGTTTTACGGGGGAATAAGGACATGAATACAGTAAAAAGGACAAAGTTAAAGGGAAAACATACTGCCTGGATCCTCGTTTTAGCGCTGGCCTGTATCCTAACAGCCGCTGCAATTTGGATGACCCATAGGGGAAAGGGCGGGATCCAGATTGCCGGTGATGCTTATTATGCCGGCAGTTTTCCGTTAGAAGGGTATTTTGATTACCATCAGATGGATAAAAAGTGGGCCGGGAACCCCCTTGGGGAGGCCAGGGACACCATGGGTTCCTCAGGCTGCCTGACCTGCTGCATCGCGGCATCCCTAAAGGGACAGGGCATTTACGATTACACGCCGGGACAGTTAAACCAGCTGTTCAATGACCACGGGGTCTATAATGAAAGCGGCGCCATTATCTGGAAAAACCTGGAGGAAGCCCTTCCAGGCGTAACCGTGGACCTGGACGGCCAAATGTCAAGTGCGTTCATCAACCGTATGATAGAACAGGGGAAATACCCCATTGTAAAGGTAAGGCGCAAAAGCGGCGCCGTACATTGGATCATGCTCACGGGAACAGAGGAAGATTCCTATGACATCACTGCCATGGATCCCATTGACGGATATGTCCACTTAAGCGATTACGCAAACACAATTTACAGTGTCCGTGTGGTAACAGGAGGATTTTACTGATTGTCACATAGGCTGTTTCCTGCTATAATAGTACGGAAAACCGCTGTCAAAGGCAGGTTGTTACCGGAGGATTAAGATGATACTTATGAATGAAATACCGGACCGGTTTTGGAGCTTATTCCGCTCTATAAACCGGTCTACTTATATTGAAGCGCTATTAAAGATCAATGAGGAATATGAGTACAGCAACTACTTTCTCAGCAGGGAAATGTGCATCCAGCTTCTCAGCGAATATTTTTCCAGAAAAAAGTATGTCCTATGGCAGGACGAGACGGAAGATGACTGGGATACCCTTGAGCCCCCAGCCACCAGGGTCCTGAACTGGCTTTTGAGAAACGGCTGGCTGAGGAAAGTGGATGATTATGCCAATATGACCGTGAATATTGTCATCCCCGATTATGCGGCTGTTATGATCGAAGCATTTGCAAGGCTTGCAAGGGATGAGGAAGATGAGACGGAAATTTATATCCAGAATGTCTATGCCATTCTATTTTCTCTGAAAAATGATCCCCGGTCCAGTATAACCCTTCTCAACACCGCGCTGGTCAATACAAAGAAGCTGAATAAGTCTCTGCAGGATATGCTCCATAATATGGACAAATTCTTCGGCAGCCTTTTGGAGCAGAAAAATTATGAGAGCCTGCTTAAAGAGCATCTGGACCGCTATGTGGAAGAAATTGTAAACAGAAAATACCATATCCTTAAGACTTCCGATAACTTTTATCTGTATAAAACAGATATCAAACGCTGGATCACAGCCATGCGCCAGGACGAGGAATGGATCGGGCAGATGTGCGCAAGGCCCGCTGGTTTCTTTGTGCGGAAACCCTCCAATGTAACCGAGGCAGAAGTCATGGAAAAGCTGGATCAGCTGGAACGCGGGTTTGACGACATAGAGCACCGCATTGCCAACATGGACAAGGAACACACCCGCTATGTGCGGGCCACGGTTACCAGGCTCAACTATCTCCTGAACCAGGAGGATAACATGAAGGGACTGGTGGTGCAGCTGCTGAACCATTTATCGGAATATGACTGTCCCCAGGAGGATGTATCATCCATTGGGGCCAGGATGAACCTGTCCCAGGTAAGTATTTTATCGGAACGATCCCTGTACAAAAAGCGCAGGACAAAGACGGATTTTAAAGAACAGTTAAAGGACGAGGCCCTGTCCAGGGAGCTGTCCATGGAGGAGGTCCTGAACCTGAACAAGGTAAAGAACCGCTACAGCAGAAAAGAGATCGAAGGCTTTATTGAAACCCATATGGAGAACGGGATCATGGCAGTGGACAAGGATACTGTTTCCAATGACGAGGAGTTTGAAAAGCTGATCCTGGCTTACGATTATTCCACCCGCTTAAAAAGCGCCTATGAGGTGGAGAACCAGGAACCGGAGATGATACACAACGGCAGATACACCTACCCGGGCTTTGTATTTGCAAGGAGGAAAAATAATGCCATTTGACATACCCTATTATGACGGCCTGATGCAGGAAGAACAGGCCCAGGTCACAGGATCCATACGCCTTTTGCTCCACCAGACATTTATCCTGGAGCGCAAATTTGACAGGCGCACCGGGCGTTTCCAGTATAACCAGGAGTTCCGCGCCTGCAACAAGCATCTGGAATTTATCAGGAACTATTTTGCGGTCAGCGGGGTCGAAGTTCAGGAGAACAGCCAGCTGGGCCTTATCTATATCCAGGGAGAAAATCTCATCGGAGATAAGCTGCCCAAGCTGGCCACTCTCTATCTGCTGGTGCTGAAGCTGATCTACGATGAGCAGATGGAGAGCGTGTCCACCAGCGTCAATATCTACACTACCCTGAGGGAGATCCATGAAAAGCTGGGCAGCTACCGTCTCTTTAAAAAGCAGCCCTCCCCCACGGACATCCGCAGGACAGTCACACTTCTCAAAAAATATCAGATACTGGAGCCACTGGACCTGCTGGAGGACTTAAACAGCGACAGCCGCATGATCATCTATCCCTGCATCAACGTGGTGCTTATGGGGGATGATGCCAGACAGCTGCTGGCATCCTTTGATGAGCGGCAGGAGGATGAGGGCGTACAGGGAAAAGCGGACCTTCCGCTTGAGGAACCTGATGTGACGGAAGAAAGCGAATTGGAAGAAAATGAACTTGAGGAAAATGAACCCGAAGAAAATGAACCCGAGGAAAAGAACATAGAGGAGAAAGGAGCGTCAGACAATGGAATTGACTGAAATAAACCGGACAGCCCAGGAACATTCCCCTGCTCCACAGGAAGGGACCCCAGGAAAAAGCCGCTTCCTTGCCCTTTCCAGGATCTGTCTGAATAACTGGCACTATATCAGCAGGCGCACCCTCTCCTTTAATGAAAATATCAACTTTTTCACCGGCCATTCGGGAAGCGGCAAATCCACGGTCATTGACGCCATGCAGATCCTTCTGTACGCCAACACGGACGGGCGTGGGTTTTTTAATAAAGCGGCGGCTGATGACTCGGACCGAAGCCTGATCGAGTACCTGAGAGGCATGGTCAACATTGGGGACAACAATGAGTTCTCCTATTTGAGGAACCAGAACTTCAGCTCCACCATTGTGCTGGAGCTGAAGCGCAGTGATACAGGTGAATGCCAGTGCGTGGGGATCGTATTTGACGTGGAGACAGCCACCAATGATATCTCGCGGCGTTTTTTCTGGCATAAAGGCCCTGTTTGGGAAAATGAATACCGCACCGGAAAAAGGACCATGTCCATTGCGGAAGTGGAGTCATACCTTCAGTCCCACTACAACAAAGAGGAGTGCTTTGCAACCTCCCACAATGAACGGTTTCGCAGGATCCTTTACGATACCTATCTGGGCGGGCTGGATCCTGAGAAATTTCCTCTTCTGTTCAAACGCGCCATTCCCTTTCGCATGAATATCAAGCTGGAGGATTTTGTGAAAGAATATATCTGCATGGAAATGGATATCCACATTGAGGATATGCAGGAGAGTGTGATGCAGTACGGGCGCATGAGGAAGAAGATCGAGGATACCTGTGTGGAAATACGGGACCTGGAGGAGATCCGCCAGGCCTTTGCGTCCTATGAGGAAAAGGAAAACCAGATCAAGAAATGCACCTATTTTGTGAAAAAGCTGGAGATTCTGGACCTCCAGACCCAGGTCAGAACTCTGGCCGACAAGCTGAATCTTGCCAAAACAGACCTGCTGCGCCAGGAGGAGGCAAGGGCGGGCGTGGAAACACAGATCGCTGACCTGACGGAACAAAGCGATGACCTGCTGCGCCGGATTGCATCCACCGGGTACGAGGACCTGAAGCAGCAGGCGGAGAGCCTGAACGAGCTGCTGGAGCGCCTGGGAAAAAGTGAAGCCAGGTGGCAGCAGACCACACAGGCGTTAAAATGCTGGGAGGAGGAGGATATCACCTCCAATCAAACCCTTTGGGATATTGAGGAATTTGAAAACCGCACCATTGATGAACACACTCTTTGCCGGTTAAAGGAGTCCATTGGCTCCATGTGCACCGACACGGAAAAGCAGCGCCAGGAAGCGTCCTCTGTGATCCGGGACCTGAAAAACAAAGAAAAGCAGACTAAGGATGAGCTGGAGAAACTGCGCTCCGGAAGCAAGGCATATCCCAAATATCTGGAAAACGCCAGAACCTTCCTGCAGCGCCGTCTGCTGGAGGAGACGGGAAAGGGCGTGGATGTCCATGTTCTGGCCGACCTTTTGGAGGTTAAAAATGCCCAGTGGCGCAATGCGGTGGAGGGCTATCTGGGCAGCCAGAAGCTGAGTCTTGTGGTGGCCCCGGGGTATGCCAGGGCTGCCCTGAAGATCTACGGGGAACTGGACAAAAAAGAATATCACAGCGTGGCCGTGCTGGATACGGAAAAGATTTCGGGAAGCCAGCACGCGGTGCTGCCCAATGCGTTGTCCCGGGAGGTAACGGTCAGGGAGTCCTACATACAGCCCTACATGGATCTGCTCCTGGGCAAGGTCATCAAGTGCCAGACCATAGAGGACCTGCGTGAGTGCCGCATCGGCATTACGCCGGACTGCATGCTGTATCACAGCTACCGGCTGCAGTATATCAATCCGGATCAATACAGCAAATTTGCCTACATTGGCAAGGACAGCATGAGACGGCGCATCCGCCTTCTGGAGCAGGAACTGGAATCCCTGGGCGTCCAGAGAAAGCCCCATGAAGAGGTGGTCAGGGAATGCCAGCGCATCCTCACCCTGGAGCAGCTATCACTGGAGCCTGGAGAGTACATGGAGTGGCTTAAGGATATCGGTTCCTGGAATGAAAAACAGCGCGAGAAAAAGCGGATCCTTCAGAAACTGGAGAAACTGAAGGTTCAGAACGTGGACCAGCTGGAGCAGGAGAGAAAGGCTGTGGTCAGCCTGTGCGATGGCAAAAAGAGGGAGCGGGATGAGCTGCTGAATATGATAAGGGATAAGGAAAATGAGATCAGCCGTTATCAGAATGCGGCCATTGCCCTGAACGTGACCCTGACGGACCAGGAACGGGGATGGGAGACAAACCACGATTTCGAGTCCCAGCTGGCCGGATACCTCTCGTCCAAGGACCACCCCAGATATGACAGGGAAAGGGAGAGTTATGCCGCCAGATGTGTTAAACTTACGGAGAGCAGGGACACGGCCTTCCAAAACCTGATGACCGTACGGACCGATTACCTGAGGCGCTATCCCAACCGAAACTTCCCGGTCAACACAAAGGACAACCAGGCCTATGACCACCTGCTAAAGAGCCTGTCCTGCGACCACCTGGACGAGTACAGAAAAAAGGCGGCCGAACAGGCCAGGGCAGCGGTGGAGCATTTTAAAAATGACTTTATGTACAAGATCCGAAGCGCGATCCGTGAAGCCATGCTGCGAAAGGACGAGCTGAACCGTATCATCAGCCGCCTGGATTTTGGAAAGGATAAATACCAGTTTGTCATTGGACGCAACAGGGGGGCGGACGGCCGGTACTATGATATGTTCATGGACGAGTCCCTGGAGGTAAACCCCTCCGAGCTGGCGGATTCCTTTGATCATCAGATGGACCTGTTCACCGCACAGCACGAGAACCGGTACGGGGAGCTTATGGGAGAACTCATAAGCATATTCATCCCTCCGGAAAACGCCAATCCCCAGCAGATGGAGGAAGCCAAGCGGAACATGGACAAATATGCCGATTACCGCACTTACCTTTCCTTTGACATGCAGCAGCTGATCCAAAACGAGGATGAGGTCATCAAAATACGCCTGAGCCGGATGATCAAGAAGAATTCAGGCGGAGAGGGCCAGAATCCGTTATATGTAGCTCTTCTTGCCAGCTTTGCCCAGGCCTACCGCATCAATCTCTCCCCTAAGATGGAACGCAATCCCACCATCCGCCTGGTGGTGCTGGATGAAGCGTTCTCCAAAATGGATGCGGAGAAGGTGGCCAGCTGTATTGAACTCATCCGCGGTCTGGGATTCCAGGCCATCATAAGCGCCACCAATGACAAAATCCAGAATTATGTGGAGAACGTGGACAAGACCTTTGTGTTTGCAAATCCCAACAAAAAGTCCATCTCCATCCAGGAATTTGAGAGGGAGCGTTTCCCGGAGCTGATAAAAGATTTGGAAGAGGAATAGGAAAGTATTGCAATAATTTCCAAAATATATTAAAATAGTACTATTACTGATTTTACAGGAGGATACTATATCGAAAACGGAAGGAGACGATTTGCATGATTCAGACAAAGGAATTTTTGGACAATGTGGGTCAGTGGGCAGATATCTGCCTGAATGATGAGAGGATTGATTTAGGGCTCTACGAAAAGTACGAGGTGAAACGTGGGCTTCGTGACAAGAATGGAAACGGCGTGGTTGCCGGATTGACAAAAGTGTCCAAAATTGAGTCCAATAAGGTTGTGGATGGGGTAAAGGTTCCCTGTGAGGGCAAGCTATTCTACCGCGGCTATAATATTTATGATCTCATAGGCGGAGTAGTGAGAGACAACCGGTTTGGTTTTGAGGAGATTGCTTATCTGCTGCTTTTCGGGGAGCTCCCCAATGACGTGGAGCTGTCTAAGTTCAGGGACAGCCTGGCATACAGCCGCACCCTGCCCACCAATTTTGTCCGGGACGTGGTTATGAAAGCGCCGTCCAAGGATATGATGGTTTCCCTGAGCAAGAGTATCCTTACTCTGGCATCCTATGATGACAAGGCATGGGATATCTCCATTCCCAATGTCCTGAGGCAGAGTATGATGCTGATCAGCGTCATGCCCATGCTGGCCGCATACAGCTACCATGCCTTTAACCATTATGAGCGGGATGGGAGCATGTACATCCACCGTCCGGATGAGAACCTGTCCACGGCTGAAAACCTGCTGCGCCTGCTGCGTCCTGATATGAAGTATTCCCAGGTGGAAGCCCATGTACTGGATCTGGCGCTGATCCTTCATATGGAGCATGGCGGAGGAAACAACTCCACCTTTACCACCCATGTGGTCACCTCTTCAGGAACCGATACATATTCCGTTGTCTCTGCAGCCCTTGCCTCCTTAAAGGGGCCCAAGCACGGCGGCGCCAACATCAAGGTAGTGGAGATGATGGCAGACCTGAGACAGAATGTAAAGGATTTAAAGGACAGGGATGAGGTGGAATCCTATCTGAAGAAGCTTCTTCACAAGGAAGCATTTGACAGAAAGGGCCTTATCTATGGTATGGGCCATGCGGTCTACTCCAAGTCCGACCCGCGTGCCGAGATCTTTAAGCGCTTTGTCAAGCAGCTTTCAGAGGAGAAGGGACGCATTGACGACTTTGAGCTTTACTCCATGATCGAGGAACTGGGTCCCAAGGTGATCACGGAGGAGCGCAAGATCTATAAGGGCGTCAGCGCCAATGTTGACTTTTACAGCGGCTTTGTATACAGCATGCTGGATATTCCCGAGGAGATGTTCACCCCTATTTTTGCCATTGCCAGGATCGTTGGCTGGAGTGCTCACCGCATTGAGGAACTGATCAACATGGATAAGATCATCCGCCCTGCTTATACCAGCGTAATGCAGGAAGAGGATTACAAACCATTGTCACTGCGCTGATTTAAAAATCCGGTTTTTGCCGATCAATGATCCGGCTTGTGCAGAAAACATAAAAAGTACACAGGGCTATACAGGATAGATGAGTGGTCACCTATTCTGTATAGCCCTGTTTTTGTGCTGCGGCAAATTATCACCCATATTTTTACAATCATAAAACTATAAATATTTTTAAGAGTAAAAATAAAATTAAGTAATTTGACTAAGTGTAAATATTCCTTTAAAATGAAGATAACAACAAGGAACAGGGATCAGAACTTATCAAACAAAAGGAGAGTAACGAATATGACAACACCTGTAATCACAAAAATGGAAGTGTATCCGGTAGCAGGAAAGGACTGTATGGAGCTGAACCTGAGCGGTGCCCATGCTCCTTATTTCACAAGGAATGTGGTGGTCCTTTACGCGGACAACGGCGAGATGGGCGTGGGCGAGGTCCCGGGAGGCAAAAAGATCACCAATGCCCTGGAGGAATGTATTCCGCTGGTGGAGGGTACAAAGGTCGCCGAGTACAAAAGCACCCTGTTAAAGGTAAAAAAACATCTGGATTCCAAGGGTGAGGAGGATGTGAGAGGCAACCAGACCTTTGATCTGAGGACCGGGGTCCATGTGATCACTGCCATCGAAGCGCCCTGCCTGGATCTGTTAGGAAAGCACCTGGGTGTTCCCGTATGTGAACTGCTGGGAGAGGGACAGCAGAGGGACAAGGTACGGATGCTGGGCTACCTGTTCTTTGTGGGGGACCGCAACAAGACCGATCTGGCTTACGATGCTGAACCGGACGCAGACTGTGAATGGTACAGGATCCGCCATGAGGAGGCCCTTACAGCGGACAAGATCGTGGCCTTTGCCAAAGCTGCCAAGGAAAAATACGGGTTCCAGGATTTCAAGTTAAAAGGCGGCGTCCTTGCGGGTAACGAAGAGATGGATGTGATCCGGGCCTTAAAGAAAGAGTTCCCGGACGCAAGGATCGACCTGGATCCCAACGGAGGATGGCTCCTTGAGGAGGCGGTTGAGTATGTAAAGGGGATGCAGGGCATCCTGACCTATTGCGAGGATCCCTGCGGAGCTGAAGGCGTTTATTCAGGCCGGGAGATCATGAGTGAATTCCGCCGCCGGACCGGATTCCCCACAGCCACCAACATGATCGCCACAGACTGGCGTGAGGTGGGCCATTCCCTGGAATCCCAGGCCGTGGACATTATTTTAGCCGATCCCCATTTCTGGACCATGAACGGTTCCGTGAGGGTGGCCCAGATGTGCCATGATTTCGGATATACATGGGGAAGCCATTCCAACAACCACTTTGACATTTCACTGGCCATGTTTACCCAGGTGGGCGCAGCCGTGCCCGGCGAATACAATGCCCTGGACACCCACTGGATCTGGCAGGAGGGGATGGAACGCCTGACCAAGGAACCATTACAGATCGTGGACGGCTGTGTGGCCGTTCCCAGGAAACCGGGACTTGGCATAGAGGTGGACATGGAACAGGTAAAAAAAGCCCATCAGCTGTACCTGGATCACTGCCTGGGCGGCAGGGATGACTCTGTTGTAATGCAGTATCTGATCCCGGGATGGAAGTTCAATTCCAAGAAGCCCTGTCTTGTCCGTTAATGTTATTTTCCCGCCGTCCTGAACTGTTACAATCACACAAAAGAATAGGAGTCAAACCGTTATGACGAATGAAACACAAATGCTTCTGGGACTGTTTTTAGGCATTGCCGTTATGATATTTCTTGTCATGAAAACAAAGACCCATACATTCATTGCACTGCTCCTGGCAGCACTGATCACAGGTATTGTGGGACATATGAGCCCATCTGAGGCCATTGATGCCATCCAAAACGGCTTTGGAAGCACACTTAAGAGCACCGGCATCATCATCGGCCTTGGGGTTATGATGGGCGGTATCCTGGAAAAGACAGGCGCTGCAGAACGCCTTGCCTACACGTTCATCCGCCTGATCGGCAAGGGAAAGGAGGAGTGGGCACTGGGGATCACGGGATGGTTGGTTTCCATTCCCGTCTTCGCGGACTCTGCCATCGTGATCTTTGCCCCCTTGTGTAAAGCCATGTCCAGGGTCACCGGCAAGTCCGTGGTCGGGCTGGCGCTGGCACTGGCCTGCGGCCTGCAGTGCACCCATGTAATGGTTCCCCCCACACCGGGTCCGCTGACAGCCGCCGGCATGCTGGGAATTGACGTAGGACAGATGATCCTGGCAGGAAGCGGCATGTCCATCCTGATCTTTGTTGCAGCTATCCTGTATGCCAAATGGGTGGGACGCAAGATTTACCAGATCCCCCATGAGGACGGTACATTTGAGCGCATGGAATACAAAAAAGAATACTTAAAGACCATGGACCAGCTGGAGGAGATCATGAATGCCAGGGAACTTCCCGGTCTGGCTCCGTCCCTTGCCCCAATTCTTATCCCCCTGGTGCTGATCCTCTCCAAGACCATAGCTGACTTTGCAGGTATGCCGGAGGGAACCGCATATACCATCATCAGCCTGCTAGGTTCCCCCATCGTAGCCCTGGGTATCGGAACCACCCTGGCTGTCTATGGCCTGGGCGCCAAGATCGACAAGGACAAACTCCTGGGCATCATGAACGACAGCATCAAGGACACCGGAATGATCATGCTGATCACAGGTGCCGGCGGTTCCCTGGGCAATGTAATCAAGGTCAGCGGGATCGGTGACGTGCTGGGCGCCACCGTAGTGTCATGGCCCATACCGGCCATCCTCATTCCCCTGATCATCGGCGCCCTTATGCGTCTGGCCCTGGGGTCTGCAACCGTGGCCATCACCACGGCCGCATCTCTGACAGCCCCACTGGTCAGCGTTTTGGGAGTGAACCCCATTCTCCTGGCGCAGTCATGTTGTATCGGCGCCATTGCATTCAGCTATTTCAATGACAGCGGATTCTGGGTATTCAACGGAATGTTCGGCCTGACGGACTTAAAGGACCAGTTAAAATGTAAGACGGCCGTATCCATGATCATGACAGGGGTGGGGATAGCAGAACTGCTGGTGCTCAATATGGTTATGTAGAGAAATCAGGAATGATTCCTGAATCTATATACAATCTTTATACGCCCCTTTGAAATTCCAATAGCATCTTTATGAATCATTCTCTTATAATGAAGGCAAATATCAAAAGAGAAAGAGCTGTTATTATGGGGAAATTTGACTATAAATTTGTGGAGGTCCCATTTGACGGGAATTTAAAAACAGGCAATCTGGAGACCTTTGAGCGTTGTAAAGAGATCATTATGAATGAAGCGGCCGATGGATGGAGGCTGATCCAGATCATCAGCCCTGCAGGTGAAAAGAAGTCGCTTAGCGGAAGCTGCAGTTATGAAATCGTGCTGGAAAAAGAGAACTGAACATTTAATACCGGAAATCTCCGGAAACCTGTGTCCGATCAACAGGCTTCCGGGGATTTTTTACGTTCCGTGAAAGGGGACCGTGGCCGGACCACGGCGCCCGAAGAGGGTATAATTCCCCCTCCCCGTGCAATTTTATCTGTGTGTAATTTTTATATTGACAAACATGGAAAAACATACTAATATTAGCTGTGTTAATAATAAGAATGCTCAATATGAGAAAAAACAATAAATACACAAAGGAGAATGCGGGGAAATGAAGATGGACGCAAAAACAGCAAGGGTTAAGATTTGGGAAGAGTTACTTAAAGTTGCAAGGCCGGATTCCAAATTCAGCTGGGAATTTTCAGAGTTTATAGCAGATTACGAGGGCAGTGACAAGGGCGCCGCTCTGCTGGCCTCCACAGATATGTATAAAAATGCAAAGGTGATCTTCATCACCCCTGACAATAACCTGGAAAAACTGCGTGAAACAGCATTCCGGGATAAAAAGACCGTGGTCATGACAAACTACGGGATCACCCGGGGATTTTTCCTCATCAAACCCGAGTTTATCCCCGAAGGAAAAGAGGAGGTCGCATCTTTGTTGGACGGCGTTTCCCGTTACTGGAAGCACCAGACACTGGAGCAGTTAAAGGAATCCGTGGGCCACATCGATATGCTGGTCACAGGCGCTTCCGCCATCACCCCCAGCGGCATCCGTTTTGGCAAGGGACACGGCTACTTTGATCTGGAATGGGCCATGCTGTACACCATGGGCATTGTGGATGAAACTTCCGTTATCGTTGGCGCCGGACATGACTGCCAGGTTGCTGACGTGGATGTTACGGTGGAGGAGTATGATACAGCCATTGACTATATCGTAACCCCTACGCGCATCATTGAGACACGCCACGAATTTCCCAGACCGGTGAAAGGCATTATATGGTGCCGCCTTGCCCCGGGTATGAGGGAGCAGATCCCGCCGGTACAGGAACTGTGGTGCAAAGTACATTGCAAATAAACAGGAGAACATCCATGGACAACCAGACTCCATTACTGGAATTAAAAGGTATTACAAAAACATTCGGCAGCTTTACAGCCAATGAGGACATAAATCTTACCGTATATCCCGGAGAAGTCCATGCCCTTCTAGGCGAAAACGGCGCCGGCAAAAGTACCTTGATGAATGTGATCTATGGGATCTATAAGCCGGACAGGGGAGAAATCCGCCGTTTTGGCAGCCCGGTGAAGATCCAGTCCCCCAAGGACGCCCTGCGTCATGGAATCGGCATGGTCCATCAGCACTTTATGCTGGTGGACGTGTTCTCGGCCATTGAGAACATAGGTCTGATGGGGGATGCGGGGACCTTCTCTATTACAAACCGCAAGAAGATAGAAGAGAACCTGGAACATCTGAAGGAAAAATACGGGATCGATGTGGATCTTCACAGCCCTGTGGAGCAGCTGAGCATCGGCATGCAGCAAAAAGTCGAGATCCTCAAGCTTTTGTACACAGGTGCGGACCTGCTTATATTTGACGAGCCCACGGCGGTTCTCCTGCCCCAGGAATGCGATGGCCTGTTTGAGATCATTTCCAATCTGGTCAGCGAGGGCAAAGGGGTGATCTTTATCAGCCATAAGCTGGACGAAGTCCTGAAGATCAGCAAACGTATCACAGTGCTCACCAAAGGGCGCGTCACAGGTCAGATCGATACCAGGGATGCGGATAAATCCACCATTGTGCGAATGATGGTGGGAGAGGAAGTGAATCCGCCTGAATTTGACAAAAAACAGACCTGCCATGAAAACCAGGTGCCTGTAATCTGCGCCGAGAACCTGGAGGCGGAGGATGACCGAAAAGTCAAAACCCTGAACGGCGTGTCCTTGTCCGTGTACCCGGGAGAGGTGGTAGGAATCGCCAGTGTGGAGGGTAACGGACAGGTGGAACTGGCCGAAGTGCTGGCAGGGGTCCGCAAAGCCCTGGGCGGCACGGTGCGGATCAATGGTGAGGAGGTTTCCACCAGAAATGCAAAGAACTTTATTGATAAAGGCATTGCATATGTCCCTGCTGACCGTAACTATGTGGGCAGTGTGCCTGATTTCCCTCTCTATGAAAACTGGATCTTAAGGAACAGGAAACCTCCTAAAAAAGGGTGGTTCCTGGATTACCGCTTTATAAAAACCCAGGCAGCCAAAGCCATGGTCGACTTTGATGTAAGGGCCAGGGGGATCACTGACAGGAGCGCCAACCTGTCAGGCGGAAACCTGCAGAAGTTTATTTTGGCAAGGGCGCTGAGCAAACACCCCAAAGCCATGATCTGTGCATATCCCACCAGAGGGCTGGATATCAAAGCCACCTGGTTTATCCGTGAAAAGATCCTTAAGGCACGGGAAGACGGAATGGGGCTCCTTCTCCTGTCCGGGGATTTTGAGGAGCTGTTTGCCCTTTCGGACCGCATTGTGGTCCTTTACCGGGGCAGGATCGTGGGAGAGGTGGTTCCTGAAAAGACCACGGTCCGGGAAGTAGGTATGATGATGATGGGGGTGACGGCAGATGAAACTACTTGATTCCATGCAGGAAGCCGGGACAGCGGTCAAATGTCTCATTACCCTGGCCGCCGTGCTGGCCGCCCTTTTGATCGGAGGCATTTTTATCGCCATCCTCCGCGTTGACCCTTTGGAGGCCTATTATTACCTTCTGGTACGGCCCTTCCGCTCCTTTAGAAGCATTGGAGAAATTTCCGTAAAGCTGGTGCCCATCCTGATCGTGGGACTGGGAGTATCCTTTACGTTCCAGGCCAAGCTGAGCAATCTGGGCGGGGAGGGGCAGATTTGCCTGGGCGCCATCGGCATGACCATTGTGGGGATCTCCCCTCTTGCAAAAAGCCTGGGGCCCGTGTGGCTTCCCCTGGGAATCCTGACCGCAGCCGTATTCGGCGCACTGTGGGCCGGGATCGCAGGCTTTTTTAAGACACAGTTCGGGGCCAGTGAGATCATTACAACACTGCTCCTGAATTACATAGCAGTGCAGTTTTTAAGCTACTGCGTCTATTATCCTCTTAGGGATTCCAAGGGAAATATCCCCCAGTCCGCCAAGGTGGCTTCCACACTGCCAAAGCTCTTTGAAGGTTCCCGTATGAATGCGGGTATCCTCATTGCCCTGGCCGGTTTTGTGATCTACTGGATCGTCATCAAAAAGACCAGCTTCGGATACCGACTGAGGGTCCTGGGCGGCAGCATCAAGGCCGCTGCCTTTGGAGGCATCAGCCAGAAAAAATATTATCTGTCAGCCATGCTGGTCAGCGGTGCGTTTGCAGGAGTGGCCGGAGCCATTGAGATCGCAGGCACCCAGACCCGTCTGCTGGAAGGCCTGGCCGGCTCCTACGGATTTGACGGAGTGGTGGCGGCGCTGTTGGGAATGCTCCACCCTGTGGGGGTCCTGGTATCATCCATTCTTCTGGCAGCCCTTTCCTCGGGCGCGGAGACCATGCAGGTAAAAACAGGTGTTTCCTCCCTGTTCCTCAATGTGCTCCAGGCCCTGATCGTACTGTTCATCCTGCTGGGCTTCAGCTTTTTCGGAGTAGCGGGAAAAAAGAAACAGTCTGACAAAAGAATAGGAGAGGTGAAAAAATGAGTGAGATCTTAACAGCGGCATTTTTGGTTCCTCTTTTTACAGCAGGCGTGCGCATGAGCGTACCGTTGATATTCGGTTCAGTGGGTGACGTGGTGTCAGAGCGTTCCGGTGTGATGAACATCGGCCTGGAAGGTGAGATGCTGGTAAGCGCCCTCATATCCTTTATGGCAGCTTACCATTCATCCAGTATAGTCATCGGCATCCTGGCCGGAGGACTGGCAGGAATGTGCGGGGCCCTGCTCATCGCATTCTGGGGCGTCAGCCGCAAGCAGGACCAGTCCGTGGTGGGCATCATGTTCAATATCTTTGCCCTTGGCTTTACTAACTTCCTGTACAGGGCCGTGTATGGCGTGAGTACGGATAAGATCAAAGTGGACATATTAAAGAATATTGAGATCCCTGTTCTGTCCCGCATCCCGTTTATCGGTGACATTTTCTTCAAACACAATGTACTTGTGTACATTGCGCTCATAGCCGCTGCCCTTGTATGGTTCCTGCTAAAATATACCAACCTGGGACTTAAAGTGGATGCTGCAGGGGAAAATCCCAGGGCCGCGGCCGCGGCCGGCATCAATGTGGTGAAGATCAGATACAGCACCTATATGTTCAGCGGCTTTATGGCAGGCATCGGAGGCGCATTCCTTTCCTGCGGCATAGTGGGGACATTTACGGAAAATATGTCCTCGGGCCGCGGCTTTATCTGTCTGGCCATCACCATCCTTGCCAGGTGGAACCCTGTGTTTGCGGTATGCGCCGCATTCATGTTCGGTACGGTGGAAGCTTTGCAGCTGCGGCTCCAGGCGCTGGGGTCCCCCCTTCCGTACCAGTTTTTTGTGGCCCTTCCTTATGCGGTGACGCTCATCAGTCTTGTGATATTCGGACGCAATATCCATGCTCCCCGGTATCTGGGACAAATATATAATAAGGAAAGCCGGTAACCGGCCTATTTACCTGCTTGGCAGGATTAATATAATACAAAAGGAGACGTAATTATGAAAAAGAGCAAACAAGTAGTATCCCTTCTTCTGTGTGCCGCCATGGCAGCATCTGTGATCACAGGCTGCGGCAGCAAAGCAGAAGAAACCACCAAGGCAGCTGAAGCAGAAAAAACAGAGGCAGCCCAGGAACAAGGTGAAAAAGCCGCTGCCGGGGAAGTATCCAAGATTGCTATCCTTCTCCCAGGCTTTATCACGGACAAATCCTGGAACCAGGGCGCTTATGAGGGCCTTAAGGAACTGGAATCCCAGGGCTATGAGATCGCCTATACAGAGGATGTGCAGGCAGCTGACATGGAGTCCACCTTCAGAAGCTACTGCGAGGAGGATTATGACTTTGTGATCGGACACGGCGTGCAGTACGGAGACGCCTGCGTCCGCGTGGCTGAGGATTATCCTGAAAAATATTTCTTCATCACAGGAAACCCGCCTGAAGGCGAAGAAGCCCCATCCAACATTGCTTTCTATGATTACAAGGAGTATGAGGGCGCATACGTGTGCGGCGTGCTGGCAGCAGTGCAGAGCCAGAGCGGCGTGATCGGCTACATCGGCGGCGGAGACAACAGCACGCAGGCTTCCGATAAAAACGCATTTGTGGAAGGCGCAAAGGCAGCCAGACCTGACGTGGAAGTAAAAACAGTGATCACCGGCACCTTTAATGATTCCTCCAAGGGAAAAGAAACCGCCCTGGCCATGATCGAGCAGGGTGTTGACGTGATCCTTCAGACCTGCGATGAGACAGGGCTTGGAGCATTTGAGGCATGTGAGGAAAAGGGTGTGTTCTGTATCGGATATACCTCCGACCAGGCATCCCTGGTAAAGGACGACCTGTGCCTTACCTCCCTTATGGTAAGTATCCCCACCATGATCACCTCCCAGATCGACATCATCAATGCAGGCACCTTCGGCGGACTTGAAAACCCCGGTTTAAAGGAAGGCGTTATCAGTATCGCCCCTTACAGCAGCAAGGCGACTGATGAGGCAAAGGCAGCAGCTGACGAGGCAAAGGAAAAGATCATCAGCGGAGAGATCGTTCTGACCCCCAACTACAACAGCAACTAAATATTCCATAATTTTACAGTCCGGGGTGGAATGATCCGCTTCGGGCTGCTTTTTATGGCTATCACAAGGGATTATAAAAATTTCTCTATCATTTCCCCATTATTTCCAAAAATATACTTGACTGTACAGTTCCTGTATAGTTTACAATCAATGTATCCCAGGAAAGGAGGGTGCGTTGTATGAAGATGAAAGAAGCAGAAGCCAGAACCGGGCTGGACCGAAAAAACATCCGGTACTATGAAAGCGAAGAACTGCTGGAGCCCGGGCGCACGGAAGGAAACCGGTACAGGGATTACAGCGAGGAGGACATTGTACGGCTTTTGGAGATCAAGCTTTTCAGGCAGCTTGGCATTCCCATAAAAGATATACGCGGCTATTATGAGGGACGCATAGGATTGGGGGAAATGATGCGGATGCGCCGCAGCCAGATCGATGGAGAGGTGGAGCAGCTAAAAAAGATGGGGCAGATGTGCACCCGTCTGGAAGAGAGAATACAGCTGAGCCCCGTGGAGATCGGTCAGTGTCTTAAGGAGATCCATGAGGATGAAAAACAGGGCTTCCTGTTCCAGAACATCAAAAAAGACTGGATTTTGTTTAAAAAGGAACTTCATGGCCAGTACATTTATTTTGAACCCCAGGAAGAGATCCTGAACCCCACTGACTTTGCACGGGAAACCGCTATCTATGCCCAAAGGAACCATCTTGACTATGAAACGATCAGACTGGAGAAAACTTATGCCCTGATCCGGCTGGAGGGGATCGCGTACCAGGCTTCATTTACCTTTGGTCCCTGTTTCCGTCTCGCAAGGCTGCCGCTCGTCAAGCTGACCCGCTGCAACCCCCCGAAAAATGTAATGTCCACGGGCAAATACCTGTTCTTCTCCCTGGTTCCCATCATGGTTGCCATGTTTGGGATCGGGTTCAGCCTGATCGGATCCCAGTTTTATCCGGGCCATGGCCAGCTGTACCGTTCCGTAACAGTCATCTGTCTCCTGGCCGCTATTTTTATCTATGCTGGCTGTAAAAATGTACATTATAACGGGTAAATAAAAATTTATAAAAACTTTCAGGGAATGTCAAGTAAAAATGCTTGACATTCTTTCTGCCATCGTGTATGATATCACAGGTGGTTGAAATGGAAAAGATTGTGGAACAAGGTTTACTGTATGATTTTTATGGAGAACTGCTGACAGAACACCAGCGCAAAGTGTATGAGGACGTGGTGTTTAATGATCTTTCTCCCAGCGAGATAGCAGGAGAACTGGGGATCAGCCGTCAGGGTGTCCATGATCTGATGAAACGATGTGACAAGATACTGGAAGAATATGAGGCCAAGCTTCATCTGGTGGCCAAATTCATGAAAATCCGGGATATGGCCAGGGAAGTGGAACACCTGGCAGACGAATGTGCCCGAACCGGAGATATGGCCCTGATCGGCCGGATCCGCAGATTGTCGGGAGAAATCACCGGCACCCTGTAACCCGCAGCGGTGCGGCCCTTAGGAGGTATTCATGGCTTTTGAAAGCTTATCCGATAAATTACAGAATGTATTCAAAAACCTGCGCGGCAAGGGCAGACTGACAGAGGCAGATGTAAAAGCTGCTTTAAAGGAAGTTAAGATGGCCCTGCTTGAGGCAGATGTGAGTTTCAAGGTAGTAAAGCAGTTTGTCAGCTCGGTTCAGGATCGGGCGGTTGGGGAAGATGTATTCGGCAGTCTGACCCCCGGACAGACGGTTATCAAGATCGTAACGGAAGAGCTGGTAAAGCTCATGGGTTCCGAAACCACGGAGATTGCCCTGAAACCGGGCAACGAGATCACCATCATTATGATGGCAGGCCTTCAGGGTGCTGGTAAGACCACCACCACGGCCAAGATCGCGGGCAAGATGAAAGCCAAAGGCAAAAAGCCTCTTCTTGCAGCCTGCGATGTATATCGTCCTGCGGCCATTAAACAGCTGCAGATCAACGGAGAGAAAGTCGGCGTCCCTGTCTTCACCATGGGGGACAGGAATAAACCGGTGGACATTGCCAAAGCCGCTGTGGAGCATGCGGCTAAGAACGGAATGAACCTGGTCATACTGGATACTGCCGGCCGCCTTCACATAGACGAAGGCATGATGGAAGAACTGGTGGAGATTAAGGATCATGTGGACGTATACCAGACCATACTGGTGGTAGACGCCATGACCGGACAGGATGCGGTCAACGTATCCGGCACATTTAATGAAAAAATTGGTATTGACGGTGTCATCCTCACAAAGCTGGATGGCGATACCCGAGGCGGTGCGGCGCTTTCCATCCGCGCTGTCACAGGGAAACCGATCCTATATGTTGGTATGGGCGAGAAGTTGTCCGATCTGGAGCAGTTCTATCCGGACCGCATGGCTTCCAGGATCCTGGGAATGGGAGATATCCAGTCCCTGATTGAAAAAGCAACGGCCGAGGTAGATGAAGAGCAGGCCAGGGAACTGAGCCAGAAGCTGCGCAAAGCGGAATTTGACTATAATGATTTCCTGACCCAGATGCAGCAGATCAAAAAGATGGGTGGTATGGGAAGTATCCTCTCCATGATGCCGGGCATGGGCAGCCAGCTCTCCGGTGTGGATATGGATGAGGGCGAGAAATCCATGCGCAGGGTGGAATCCATTATCCTTTCCATGACCAAGGAGGAAAGGGACAATCCCAACCTGATGAACCCCTCCAGAAAGCAGCGCATTGCCAAGGGCGCAGGCGTGGAGGTCAGTGAAGTCAACCGCCTGGTCAAACAGTTCGACCAGATGAAGAAGATGATGAAACAGATGCCCGGCCTTATGGGCGGCGGCAAAAAGCGGGGCGGCTTCGGCGGTCTTGGCGGACTTATGGGCGGTAAGATGAAATTTCCATTTTAAGGCCCAGGTAACACAATACATTAAGCTAGTCAAACAGGATATCCTGTATGTCTAATATAAGAACAAATCACAAGGAGGTGAAAATCACATGGCAGTAAAGATGAGATTAAAAAGAATGGGACAGAAGAAGGCTCCTTTCTATAGAATCGTAGTTGCTGATTCCAGATCCCCAAGAGATGGAAAGTTCATCGAGGAGATCGGTTATTATGATCCAACCAGAGAACCAAGCGTAATCAAGTTTGACGAGGAAGCGACTAAGAAGTGGATCGCAACAGGCGCACAGCCTACTGAGACTGTTGGAAAACTCTTAAAGATCGCCGGCATTCAGTAAGACTCAAATGAGGTGGAGAGATGAAGGAATTAGTCGAAGTGATTGCGAAAGCACTGGTCGATAACCCAGATGAAGTTGTCGTTACCGAATCAATGAAGGGCGAAGATACATTGATCGAACTTAAGGTGTCTCCTGCCGATATGGGCAAGGTCATTGGCAAACAGGGCAGGATCGCAAAAGCAATCCGTTCCGTAGTCAAGGCCGCTGCATCCAAAGAAGACAAGAAAGTAATTGTTGAGATTCAGTAATTGATGGACCGCCGGCCCCTGGGCTGGCGGTTTGTTTCTTGCTAGGTGAGAAAGGTTATATATCATATGGAAGACATGCTCAGAGTAGGCGTTATCACATCTACCCATGGAGTGAGGGGAGAGGTAAAGGTATTTCCCACAACAGATGACCCCAAACGCTTTAACGAATTAAAAGAAGTTATACTTGACACAGGAAAAGAACAGATACCTCTTGAGATTGAACAGGTGAAGTATTTTAAAAACATGGTCATTCTCAAATTCAAGGGATATGACAATATAAATGATATCGAAAAATACAAATCCAAAGACCTGCTCATTACCAGGGACCATGCGGTGGAGCTGGGACCGGATGAATACTTTATCACAGACCTCATAGGGCTTCAGGTGCTTACAGAGGACGGGGAAGCCCTTGGCGGCCTGAAGGACGTACTGGAAACAGGCGCCAATGACGTGTATGTGGTAGAGATGAAAAACGGCAGGGAGCTGTTAATACCCGCCATCAAGGACTGCATCCTGGATGTGGATACGGAACAGGGGACCATGACTGTACATCTTCTGGAAGGTTTGATGGATTTGTAAAACGAAAGGCAGTGAAGTGGGTACGGGTCAGAAAGTTCACCCCTGCAAAAACGAATGATTAAGGAGCCGGCCCTCCAGTAACTTGGGGCCGGCGTTTTTAGGGTTACGTACACTACAAACCCATATAACATACAAAAGCATTGACGGAAAGGATACCATATGGCCAACATTACTGTATTAGATCAAAGCACCATTAACAAAATAGCGGCAGGAGAGGTAATCGAACGGCCGGCTTCCGTGGTAAAGGAACTTCTTGAAAATGCCATTGATGCCCAGGCCACTGCCGTGACCATAGAGATTAAGGACGGGGGCTGTTCCATGGTCCGGGTGACGGACAATGGCTGCGGTATCCCCAGGGACCAGATCGCCCTGGCCTTTCTGCGCCACGCCACCAGCAAGATCAGATCCGTGGAGGACCTTTTCACTGTTTCCTCCCTTGGTTTCAGAGGTGAGGCTCTTGCCAGCATTGCCGCAGTGGCCCAGGTAGAACTGATCTCAAAAACAAGCGACAGCCTGACAGGCTCGCGTTACCAAATTGAGGGAGGAGCGGAACGTGGGCTGGAGGAGATCGGAGCGCCGGAAGGAACCACCATCATTGCCCGCAATCTGTTCTATAACACCCCGGCCAGGAAAAAATTCCTAAAGACCCCCATGACAGAAGGGGCCCATGTGGCTGCCGTGGTGGAAAAGATCGCCCTGTCCCACCCTGATATCTCCATCCGTTTTATACAAAACAATCAGAACAAGCTCTACACCTCAGGAAACCATAATTTAAAAGACCTGATCTACACCGTGTTCGGACGTGAGATCACATCCAATCTTCTGGCCGTAAACGCCCAGGAGGGCGATATCCAAGTGTCTGGATTTATCGGAAAGCCGGTGATCGCCAGATCCAACCGCAACTATGAAAACTACTTTATCAACGGACGCTATATCCGCAGCAGCGTGATTTCAAAAGCCATAGAAGAGGCATATAAGCCCTTTATGATGCAGCACAAATATCCCTTCACCATGCTGCATTTTACCATACAGCAGGACACTCTGGACGTGAATGTCCACCCCACCAAGATGGAACTGCGCTTTTCTGACGGAGAAGCTGTCTACCGCGCAGTGGTCAAGGCGGTGGCGGATGCCCTGGCCCACAAGGAACTGATACCCGAGGTGAGCCTCGCCGAAAAAAAGGAGAAGGAGGCCGCGGACCTGGCCCAGCGGCTGTCACCCAGGCCCGAGCCGTTTGAGGTAAAAAGACGCGAGTCCATGAACCGCGCCGCCCAGCCCGCAGCCCAGGACAAGGCTTCCTCATCTGCCAGTTATGCCCGGACACCTCCGCCCAAGCCATCCTATGTGAATGAACTGATGCCGGAATGGCTGAAAGTGCGAAAACGGGAGCAGGAGGCTGCTGCCAATGCCATGAAGGATTCAAACGCCACTCAGAATACTGCCTCCACTTTTTCTGAGAAATCACAGGATATCAACAAAACAGACTCCACTTCAAACAAATATATTGGAGATAAACAGGATCAAGTCCCCACTTTAGCAGAAGATCAGTCCAATGCCCCGGCGCCAAAGGAGCCGGAGCAGCTGGACCTGTTTGACGGAAAGCTTTTGGATCCCAAGGCCAGACTGAGGCATAAACTCATTGGCCAGCTGTTTGACACCTACTGGATGGTGGAGTACAATGAGCAGCTTTTTATTATTGACCAGCACGCGGCCCATGAAAAGGTACTCTATGAAAAAACCATAAAGACCTTAAAAACAAGGCAATACGACACACAGATGGTGGAACCGCCTATTATCCTCACACTGAATATGAACGAGGAGGTCCTGTTAAGCAGATACATGAGTTATTTTACAGGAATGGGATTTGAGATAGAACCCTTTGGAGGCCGGGAATATGCAGTGCGCGGCGTTCCTGCCAACCTGTTTTCCATTGCCCAGAAGGAACTTTTGATCGAAATGATAGACGGGCTTTCCGATGATATCTCGGTGCACAATCCTGATATCATCTACGAGAGGGTGGCTTCCATGTCCTGTAAGGCTGCGGTCAAGGGCCATCACTCCCTGTCCGCCGCGGAGGCCAATGAACTTATTGACCAGCTGCTGCAGCTGGACAATCCCTACGCATGCCCCCACGGCAGGCCCACCATTATTTCCATGACAAAATATGAACTGGAAAAGAAGTTCAAGCGAATTGTGTAGACTGACAACGAAAGGAGCTGCGGAAAATGAAACAGCTGCAAATGAAACAGCCAATGAAACAGCCTCTCATTATTCTCACCGGTCCCACCGCTGTGGGGAAAACAGCCCTATCCATTCAGCTGGCCAAGGCCATTGGCGGGGAGATCATCAGCGCTGATTCCATGCAGGTGTACCGCCGCATGGATATCGGTTCAGCCAAGATCACGCCAGATGAGATGGATGGGATTCCCCATTATCTGATCGATGTGCTGGATCCGGACCAGGACTTTAACGTGGTTACATTTCAGCACTTGGCCAAAGAGGCGCTGACGGAAATCTACAGCCACGGACATGTGCCCATTGTTGCAGGAGGCACGGGCTTTTACATCCAGGCCCTCCTATATGATATCGACTTTCGGGAAAATGACGAAGCAAGCCCTGTCCGCAGTGAACTGGAAGCCCTGGCAGAAGAAGCAGGAGAGGCGGCGCCGGATCTTCTCCACAGCATGCTGCAGGAGGTGGATCCTGAGGCGGCCGGCCAGATCCATGCCAACAATTTAAAGCGTGTCATACGGGCCATAGAGTATTTCAGGATCACCGGGGAAAAGATATCCCTTCACAACGAGCAGGAACGTAAGAGGGAATCCCCCTATAACTTCCTATACTATGTAGTGAATACGGACCGTTCCCTGCTCTATGAACGCATTGACCGCAGAGTGGACCAGATGATGGAAAACGGTCTTATTGAAGAAGTAAACAAGCTCAGGGACTTGGGGTGCCGCCGTGGACAGACCTCCATGCAGGGACTTGGCTATAAAGAGATCCTGGATTACCTGGAAGGCCGCGTAAGCCTGGATGAGGCTGTGTATATACTAAAACGCGATACCAGACATTTTGCCAAGCGCCAGCTGACCTGGTTTAAGCGGGAGAGGGATGTGCGGTGGCTGAACCTGCCTGAATTTGAAAACAATACTTCCCGGCTGCTGGATCAGATAATAGAGGATTGCAGGGCGAAGGGGATTGTGATATAATGACAAACTGGCGCGGGAGAAAACGCTTATAAATAATAACAGCCGGATCAGACGGATTGGAGATAAGATATAAAATGGACATAAAAAGTTTACAAGGGATGTATAAGGAACTGGGCATCAGCCCCCAGGTAATGGAGTTTGGCAGGGAAGTGGAAGCCGGACTGAAGGAGCGGTTTGAAGGGATTGACGCCATTGCCGAGTATAACCAGATGAAGGTTATCAAGGGAATGCAGGATAACCGGGTCAGCGACATTCACTTTGCCGCGACCACCGGATACGGATACAATGACCTGGGCCGTGACACCCTGGAGGATGTATATGCCAGCGTATTTCATGGAGAAAGCGCACTGGTGCGCCCCCAGCTGATCAGCGGTACCCATGCGCTGCACGTGGCTTTATCAGGCAACCTCCGCCCCGGAGATGAGCTTTTATCCCCGGTGGGCAAACCATATGACACCCTGGAGGAAGTGATCGGCATCCGCGATTCCGTGGGATCCCTTAAGGAATACGGGGTGACCTACAGGCAGGTGGACCTTCTTGAGGACGGAAGCTTTGACTTTGCCGGGATCGCAAAGGCAATGAATCCCAGGACAAAGCTGGTAACCATCCAGCGTTCCAAAGGATATGCCACACGTCCCACCCTTTCCGTGGACAGGATCGGTGAACTGATCTCCTTTGTCAAAGAGATCAGGCCGGATGTGATCTGCATGGTAGATAACTGCTATGGAGAGTTTGTGGAGGAAAAAGAGCCTACGGATGTGGGAGCCGACATGATCGTGGGATCCCTGATCAAGAATCCGGGCGGAGGCCTGGCCCCCATCGGCGGCTATATTGTGGGAACAAAGGAATGTGTGGACAGGGCATCCTACCGTCTCAGCGCTCCCGGACTTGGAAAAGAGGTGGGCGCCAGCCTGGGGATCAACCAGCAGCTTTACCAGGGCCTGTTCCTTTCCCCCACGGTTGTTGCAGGCGCCTTAAAGGGCGCTGTATTTGCCGCCAATATCTATGAACGCCTGGGATTTCAGGTGGTTCCTGACAGCAATGAGTCCCGCCATGACATTATCCAGGCCATTACCTTTGGCACACCGGAAGGTGTCATTGCCTTCTGCAAGGGGATCCAGGCAGCCGCGCCCGTGGACAGCTATGTAACGCCGGAGCCATGGGATATGCCGGGATATGACAGCCAGGTCATTATGGCTGCCGGAGCGTTTGTCCAGGGATCCTCCATTGAGCTTTCCGCGGACGGTCCCATTAAGCCGCCCTATGCTGTATATTTCCAGGGAGGACTGACCTGGTACCATGCAAAGCTGGGAATCCTTAAATCTTTGCAGCAATTATTGGATGACGGTGTTTTGAAAATTTTAAGATGACACTTTAAAGGACTTATGGTAATATATACTAATTAGGTAGACCGGAGGACAAGGTACATGCATTACAAGAATTTCTGGATACTTTTGATCATGCTCCTGGCAGGTATTGTGCTGGGCGGCTTTATGGGACAGCTGGCCGAGGGGGTGCCCTGGCTTGAATGGCTGAATTTCGGACAATCCTTTGGACTGGATTCCCCGTTGGTCATCAATTTCGGGATTCTGGTCATCACCTTTGGACTTACCATCAAGATCACCATGGCCAGCATAATCGGAATCGCTGTGGCCCTGATCATTTACCGGTTTATTTAAACAGCTCTATTTTCTTAACTTTGTACTTGGAGAGGTGCGTAGTTAGGAGAGAGATGGAAAGAATAAGAATGAAGGATCTGCCCAGTATGGACCGTCCCTATGAAAAATGTCTTTGCCATGGCCCGGAGGGCCTGACAGATGCAGAGCTTCTGGCAGTTATCATACGCACAGGCAGCAGGGACCAGTCTTCCCTGGCCCTGTCAGAAAAGCTTCTGGCCCTTGGCAGTCCCGGTGACGGATTGCTGGGGCTTTTGCATCATTCCCTGAATGATTTTATGAAGATCAAAGGCGTGGGGAAAGTGAAGGGGGTACAGCTTTTATGTATCGGCGAGCTTTCCAGACGGATCTGGAAGAGAAGAGCCCGGGTCAATCCCATTTCCTTTGGGAACCCCCAGGAGATTTCCGATTATTATATGGAAGATATGCGCCACCTGGAGCAGGAGGAAATAAGGGTCATGTTCCTGAACACCAAACAGGTTCTGATCAAAGACCATCTTATTTCCAGGGGAACCGTGAACGCATCGGTCACCACTCCCCGTGAGATCCTCATAGAAGCGCTCCGCTGCTGCGCGGTGTCCATGGTGCTGGTGCACAATCATCCCAGCGGAGACCCGGCGCCAAGCAGAGCAGACCGGATGCTCACCGGGCGTGTAAAGGAAGCAGGAGCCCTGATCGGTATTACCCTTATCGACCATATCGTCATCGGAGACAGGTGTTACCTCAGTTTCCGCGAACAGAAAATATTGTAAGAGGAAGTTAATCCATGGAATCTAAACACAGCAAATATATACTTACGGGACTCACGGTACTGTGCGTGCTGATGATCTGCATCACCTCCCTGAAAGACGGTATCATGGAACCGCTGCGGACAGGAGTGGGATATTTCCTTATTCCCATCCAGTCCGGGGTCAATGCAGTGGGCACCGGAATCTATAACGAAATAAGGGATTACGGTTCGCTGAAGGATGCACTGGCGGAAAACGAAGAATTAAAAAGTCAGGTGGCCCAGCTCACAGAGGACAACAACCGTCTTCAGGCTGAGCAGTTTGAACTGGACCGCTTACGGCAGCTGTATGAGCTGGACCAGGAATATATGCAGTATGAGAAAATCGGAGCCAGGGTCATTGCCAGGGATTCAGAAAAATGGTTCCAGGTTTTCCGCATCAACAAAGGCTCCAAGGATGGAGTGGCTGTGGATATGAACGTGGTGGCTGACGGAGGACTGGTGGGGATCGTCACGGATGTGGGGGCTAATTATGCCACGGTCCGTTCCATTATTGATGATTCCAGCCGCGTGGGAGCCATGAAGCTGGATTCCTCCTATACCTGTATCGTGGCAGGGGATCTGACCCTGTACGAGGAGGGGAAGCTGAAGCTCACCGATTTTTCAAAGGATGCCCAGCTGCGGGACGGGGACCAGATTATCACCTCCAATATCAGTTCCAAGTTCCTGCCCGGAATCCTTATTGGGTATGCAACAGATGTAACCATTGACCCGGACCACCTGACCCAGTCAGGCTATCTGATTCCCATTGCGGATTTTGACAATCTGCAGGAGGTATTGATCATCACGGATATCAAAGATACAGGAGAGGCGGCTGCCCAGTGATTCATGCAAAGGTAAAACAGGTTCTTATCAATATATTGTTTATTGTGCTGGCATTTACGGTGCAGAACTGCGTATTCCCTTTACTTCCGTTTTTGTCCGCAACGCCTAATCTGCTTTTGATCCTCACATTCTCCTTTGGGTTTATCCATGGAAAGAATGCGGGGATGCTTTACGGCATTTTATCAGGACTGCTGTTAGACCTTTTTTACAGCGGCCCCTTTGGGTTCTATACCCTGATCTATATTTATATCGGATATGTGAACGGTATTTTCACCAAATATTACTATGAGGACTACATTACCCTGCCCCTGATCTTAAGTATTGTGAACGGGCTGTGGTACAGCATGTACGTTTATGTATTCCGTTTCCTGATACGGGGAAGGCTGAACCTTCCCTATTATTTCAGGAATATCATGCTGCCCGAGATCATTTTCACGGCGGTGACCACCCTTTTGATTTACCGGCTGTTCTTATCTGCCAGCAGACGCGTGGAAGATATAGGAAAAAGGAGAGACAAGAATCTTGTTTGAAGAACTTTTGGAGATCGTACAGGAATTTTTTAAAAAGCTGTTCAGTTCCAGGCTTTTTGCCCTTTCTGTCATATTTACCGTAATGTTTGCGGGCCTGGTGGGGAAACTGTTTCGGATGCAGATCCTGGACGGAAGCGACTACCAGGAAAAATATATGCAGAAGACGGAGAGAAGCGTGGATACCCCAGGCACCCGGGGTAAGATTTATGACTGCAACGGATATGAGCTGGCTTACAATGAACTGGCATATTCCGTAGTCATCCAGGACACGGGAGATTACTCCAGGCCTGCTGACCGCAATAAGATGCTGTACCGTCTTGTAACCATACTGGAACGGCGGGGAGAAACCGTGGAGGGCAAGTTTGAGGTGGCCATGGACCAGAACGGAGAGATGATCTTTACTTCCACCTCCGAGTCTGCCAAGACCAGGTTCCTCCTGAACTTTTACGGCCGTTCATCCAGCGCGGAGCTGGACGACCCCAAGGGGAAATATCCCAGGAATATCACGGCCAGGGAGGCATTTGAGACAAAAAAGCACAGCTATGAACTGGACAAGATGAAGGATGATAAGGGAAATGCCCTGATCCTTCCGGATAAGATCGCCCTTGACATGGTCAACATCATTTACACCATGAAACTGACCGAATACCAGAAATACGAGACCACCACGGTGGCTGTGGGCATCAGCAATGAAACCATGACCGAGATCAATGAAAACATTGCCGACTTAAAGGGTGTTTCCGTGGAACAGTCCTCTGTCCGCAAATACAACGACAGTCTGTTCTTTGCCCCCATCATTGGCTATACAGGCAAGGTCCAGGAAGACCAGCTGGACGAACTCAACGAACAGTGGCGCCACACCGATGAGGCCGCCGGGCTTCCCCAGGACTCTAAGAAATATGACCTGAACGATATTGTGGGGCGTACGGGGATTGAAAAATCCATGGAGCTGGAGCTTCAGGGTGAAAAGGGATACTCCAGGATGTATGTGGATAATATGGGACGCCCCCGTGAGATCATTGAAAAAACAGATGCCAAGGCTGGGGATGATGTCTATCTCACCATTGACAGGGACCTTCAGATCGCCACCTACAAGCTGATCGAACAGCAGCTGGCCGGTATCATCACCTACTGGCTGAGGAATGAGGACGTGGACCCGCTGACCACAGCGGACTCCTCCAAGAAAAAGATACCTGTAAAGGATGCGTATTATCAGCTGATCAACAACAATGTCCTGTCCCTTCCGGATATGGCCAGGGAGGATGCCTCGGACATTGAAAAGGAAATATACAGCACCTATGTGACATCCAGGGACCAGATCCTGACCAATATCCGCAACGAGCTTATGAGTGCACACGCCATGGCCATGAACGACCTGCCAAAGGATATGTCCACTTACATGAACTATATCTATACATTTTTGTCGGATTCTTCCATCGGTATCATCCAAAAGGACAGGATCGACCAGTCCTCGCCGGAGTATCAGGCATGGAAAGAGGGGAACATCAGCTTAAGGGATTATATCTACAGCGGAATTGCCGGCAGCTGGGTGGATACCACACGGCTGGATGTATCCAGCAAGTATTCCGATGCGGACGATATCTTTGGCCAGCTGGTGGATTATGTGATCGAGTCCCTGAAAACTGACAACAAGTTTACCAAGCGTATGTTCCGCTATCTTGTAAATGACGAGGTGATCACCGGCAACCAGCTGTGCCTGGCCCTCTTTTCACAGGGCGTGCTGGAGAACAATCCCCAGGAGATAGCGGCCCTCAGGACAGGAGACAGCACCTATGCGTTCCAGTTTATCCGGGAAAAGATCTCTAACCTGGACCTGACGCCGGCCCAGCTGGCCTTGGACCCCTGTACGGCCGGGGTCGTGGTCACGGATGTTCGGACAGGGGAGGTAAAAGCCCTTGTAACTTATCCCAGTTATGATAATAACCTGATGTCGGGCAGCGTGGATGCCGTGTACTTTGCCCAGCTCCAGGATGATATGTCCAAACCATTGTACAACAATGCCACCCAGGCCCAGAAGGCCCCGGGTTCCACATTTAAGCCCATCACTGCGGTGGCTGCCCTGGAGGAAGGTGTGATCGGACTTCAGGATACCGTTGAGTGTACCGGTATTTACGACCAGGTTTCCAATCCCATCAAGTGCTGGATTTATCCGGGACGGCATGGCGGCGAGAACATAGAGGAGGGCATACAGAACTCCTGTAACTATTTCTTTGCGGAACTGGCCCACAGGCTCTGTATCAAACCTGACGGCACCTATTCACCGGAGCAGGGACTGGATACCCTGCACAAATATGCGGCCATGTTTGGACTGGACCACACCTCGGGAGTGGAGATCCCGGAAAATGAACCTCAGATCTCCACGGAGGACCCTGAGCGTTCCGCCATGGGACAGGGCACCCATTCCTACACCAACGTGCAGCTGTCCCGCTATGTGGCGGCCATTGCCAACAGAGGGACCGTATTTGAACTGAGCCTTCTGGATAAGCTCACGGACTCCAACGGCAACCTGATCACGGATTACGCGCCCACTGCAAGTTCCCACATTGAGGCTTCGGACTCCACATGGAACGCGGTCCAGACCGGTATGCGCCGGGTGATCACGGACAGCTCTGCCAAGAGCATTTTCTCAGACCTCCCGGTGGAGGTTGCAGGCAAAACAGGTACTGCCCAGGAGGACAGGACCAGATCCAACCATGCCTTCTTTGTATCCTTTGCACCTTACAGCCATCCCGAGATTGCTGTTACAGTAAATATTCCTTACGGTTATGCAGGAACCAACGCGGCAACCCTTGGCAAAAAGGTGTATGAGTATTATTATAGATATACGACCCTGGATCAGATCCTTGATTCCGGAGCCTTAGGTGTATCAAATGTAAATATTGGTGACTAAACCAGCAAAAGAGGTGATTGTATGCACAATGCGGTAGTAATCAAAAGCAGTAAGGCGGGCATGACCGTGATCCTGGACCCGGACCTTCCCTTTGGCGAGTTAGTGGAAGCCATCGGGAAGAAATTCAGCGAAAGCGCCAGGTTCTGGGGTTCAGTCCAGATGACCCTTACATTGGAAGGGCGTATCCTTACTGCGGCGGAGGAATTCGAGATTGTTGATACGATTACGAGAAACTCACAGATCGAGGTGCTCTGTCTTCTGGACACGGATGCGGAGCGGATTGAACGTTGTGAGAAAGCACTGAATGATAAGCTGATGGAGCTGAGCTCCCAGACCGGGCAGTTTTACCGCGGAACACTGCGAAGGGGAGACTGCCTGGAATCAGAAGCCAGCATCATCATCATTGGCGATGTGGACCATGGGGCACGGGTGACTGCCAAAGGCAATGTCATTATCCTGGGTGATCTAAGGGGTACCGTGACAGCCGGAGTGGCGGGCAATCTGGACGCCGTGATCATGGCCTTTGAGATGGCGCCGCTGCAGATACGCATCAGCGATATCAGCAGCCGTTTCAATGAGCGGAACAAGCGTTTAGGAAGAGGACCGATGCTTGCTTTTGTGGAGAATGGAGAGATCCAGGTTCGCCCGCTCAAAAAAACATTCCTAAACAATATGTTAAATTTTGCTTAATGCCAAAAAAATACTGGTAAATTTACGAAATTTAATGTACAATAGGAAGGTAAAGTAATTTTCAGGAGGATTTCATTATGAGTGAGGTCATTGTGATTACTTCTGGAAAAGGCGGGGTAGGCAAAACGACTACTTCTGCCAATGTGGGAACAGGACTGGCTATACTGGGTAAACGTGTAGTGCTGATCGATACTGATATCGGCCTGCGCAACCTGGATGTGGTCATGGGACTGGAGAACCGCATTGTCTACAATCTTGTAGACGTGGTGGAAGGCAACTGCCGTATGAAGCAGGCCCTGATAAGAGACAAAAGATATCCAAACCTTTACTTGCTGCCATCTGCGCAGACAAGGGATAAGACTGCTGTGAACCCGGAGCAGATGATTAAGCTGGTGGACGACCTGAGGGAAGAGTTTGATTACATACTGCTTGATTGTCCGGCCGGTATCGAACAGGGATTTTACAACGCCATCGCCGGCGCGGACCGCGCCCTGGTGGTAACCACCCCCGAGGTATCCGCGATCCGCGATGCAGACCGTATCATTGGTCTTCTGGAACATGCGGAGCTGGATGAAGTGGATCTGATCGTCAACCGGATACGGTCTGACATGGTCCGGAGGGGGGACATGATGTCCCTTAGCGATGTGACGGACATTCTGGCAGTAAACATTATCGGAGCAGTTCCTGATGACGAGAATATCGTTGTATCGACCAACCAGGGAGAACCGTTAGTGGGTATGGGCTCCTCGGCCGGACAGGCTTACCTGGACATCTGCCGAAGGCTGTTGGGAGAGAGTGTTCCTATGACCAATCCCGGACAGGCTGAGACTATATTTGCCAGACTGCGCAGTATATTAAGGCGTGCTTAGAAGGGATGGTGTCAAGGTGAGATGGTTCTTAAGGTTTCACACCCGGCGTTCCGGAGAGACAGCTAAGATGCGGCTTAAGCTTTTGCTGGTATCCGACAAGGCAGGCTGCTCACCGGAGATGATACTGATGATAAAAAATGATGTGATTCACGTCATTTCAAAATATATGGAGATAGAAAAGGACAACGTCCAGATACAGATGGAAACAGACAGTCCTCTTTCCGGCAGCGGCCGGACCCTGCCTGTGCTTCATGCCAACATACCGATTCGTTCCATATCGAATAAGGGGCTATATTAGATGTTTTTGGATTATGATTTTAGACATTTTAACTTTCGGCTGATATTTTACATGATTGCGCTTAACGTCATCGGCATACTTGTCATAAGAAGTGCCACTAATCTGGACGCAGACGCAGTCAACAAGCAGCTGATGGGGGTCCTGGTGGGACTCGCAGTGGCTATAGGGTTGTCACTCATTGATTACCATAAGATATTAAATTTCAGCATAGCTATTTACGGCGTATGTATCGCCAGTCTGGTGGCTGTGCTGATATGGGGCAAAGTAGTCAACAATGCAAAACGCTGGATTGAAGTGCCGGTACTCGGCCAGTTACAACCATCGGAATTTGTAAAGATTGGCCTGATTGTGACTTTTTCCTGGTATTTCATGAAATATCAGGAAAAGATCAATCAGGTCAGTACTGTTGTGATTGCTGCCGTCCTGTTCGCAGCTCCGGCAGCACTCATATTTCAGCAGCCGAATCTGTCTACCTGTCTTGTGATCATGGTGATGATACTGGGAATTGTATTTGCCAGCGGCATCAGTTATAAGTGGATCATGGGAACCCTTGCTGTAACCATTCCCATGGTTGCTACGTTCATTTACCTGCTGCTCCATGGAATGATCCCTTTTATTAAGGAATATCAGGCAGGCCGTATCCTGGCATGGTTCTATCCGGATCAGTATGGTGAGGCCCGCTACCAGCAGAACAATTCCATTATTGCCATCGGCTCCGGTCAGTTAAAAGGCAAGGGGCTGTTTAATACTACGATTGCTTCTGTAAAAAATGGTAATTTCCTGTCAGAAGAGCAGACGGATTTCATTTTCGCCGTAATAGGTGAGGAGTTGGGATTCATAGGCTGTGTGATAGTGATCGTACTGTTTTTACTGATAGTATATGAATGTCTTATGTTGGCTGGCCGGGCAAGGGATCTATCCGGCAGGCTTCTGTGTGTGGGCATGGCAACGCTGATCGCGTTCCAGGCATTTGCCAACATTGCGGTTGCCACTGGTATCTTCCCTAACACGGGGCTTCCGCTTCCTTTTATCAGTTTTGGAAGCAGTTCCCTGATCAGTATCTTCATCGGTATGGGGCTGGTGCTGAACGTAGGACTTCAAAGAGAGACAAGACATTTCTAATCCAAGGAGGGTTATATAATATGACAATTGGTTTGATTGCACATGACGCAAAAAAGAAACTGATGCAGAATTTCTGCATCGCCTACAGGGGGATTCTCAGCAAGAACACCCTGTACGCCACAGGCACCACGGGAAGACTGATCGAGGAGGTTGCCAATCTGAATATCCACAAGTATCTTGCCGGCCATTTAGGCGGTATGCAGCAGATGGCTGCCCAGATTGAGCACAACGAGATGGATCTGGTCATCTTTTTAAGGGATCCCAACAATCCAAAACCTCATGAGCCGGATGTAAACAATGTGGTACGTCTGTGTGATATCTATAATATTCCCCTGGCCACCAACCTGGCATCCGCGGAGCTTTTGATCAAGGCTCTGGACAGAGGTGACATGGAATGGCGGGAGGTTGCCAGGTAATGACGGTTTGGGGCAGATTAAAAGGCAGAAGACGGGCATCTGCCCTTTTGTGTACGCTTTTTTTAGGTGTATCTGTCTGTGTAAGCGGATGTTCTGCCGGATATGAAGATGCCTATGTTCTGGAGGAGCGTATTCCGGCCCTGGATGAGGGAGCGGCGCCCGCGCGTTTTGCGGATGCGTTTGCATCCGACCTGTGCGTGGTTACGGACGAGAGCGGGTTTGATGCTGATTTTGCCACATCCGAGGCAGCGGCCCTGTTCGATATCAGCGACAGGAAAGTCCTGTACAGCAAAGAGGCATTTGAAAAGCTGTATCCGGCCAGCGTTACCAAGGTGATGACAGCATTGGTGGCAATCAAGGAAGGTGACCTGAATTCCCGCGTCCATGTGACGGAGGAGGCCGTGATCACAGAATCCGGCGCCACCCTGTGCGGTATAGAGCCGGGCGATACCCTGACATTGGAACAGCTGCTCTATGGGCTTATGCTTCCCTCCGGAAATGATGCGGGGGCAGCCATAGCAGTCCATATTGCGGGAAGTATTGATGCCTTTGCGGACATGATGAATGAGGAGGCTCTGCGCCTTGGCGCCACAGGCACCCATTTTGTCAATCCACACGGGCTGAATGACCCGGATCATTACACGACCGCATACGATCTGTATCTTATTTTCAACGAGGCGCTGAAGTATCCTGCATTTCGCCAGATTGTGGGTACTACGGCCTATACGGCCAATTACCACAATAAGAACAGCGAGCCTGTAACAAAAACCTGGAAGGGCGGAAACTGGTTCATGACAGGCGAGAGGGAGACGCCTGACGGCCTCAAAGTATTTGGGGGAAAAACAGGCACCACCAAGGCGGCAGGGTATTGCCTGATTATGGCTTCACGGGATGACTCTGACAAGGAGTATATATCGGTTGTATTGAAGGCGGACAGCCGTCCGCATCTTTATGACAATATGGCAAATATAATTTCTAAAATCGTCAAATAGTGATTGCGCTTTCTATGAAGTTATACTATAATTAGAGTAATCTTAATTGATTTTTTATACAACATATATAACTCAAGGAGGAGATTCGTATGGTTCAGATTATTGCAGGAAAAAAGGGTAAAGGCAAGACCAAACATCTGTTAGATATGGCCAATGCAGCAATCAAGGGGGCCAACGGCACTGTCGTATATCTGGATAAAAGTGCCCAGCATATGTATGAGTTAAATAATAAGATTCGTCTCATTAATGTCAATGAATTCCCAATTACAAACAATGAAGGATTTTTAGGTTTTATCTGCGGTATCATTTCCCAAGATCACGATTTGGAAACCATGTACCTGGATAGCTTTTTAAAGCTGTCATGCCTGGAGGGGGCTGACATATCCGATACATATATGACATTGAAAAATATCGGTGAAAAGTATCATGTAACTTTCGTACTGAGTATTTCCTTGGATGCAGAAGAGCTTCCGGAATGCGCCAAAGGTGATGTGATTATTTCATTGTAATGATACATTTTTTGTGATAAGATAGGTGACAGGAGTGATAGGGCTGCCTGCCGTGCCGGGACATACATGCCTGGTATGGCGGGCAGTTGTTTGTTATTTTTTATTCTTTGATTCAGAAAAGGAGTGGCCTTGTTCCATGGCTAAGAAGAACAAGAAGGTTGTCCGCTACAAGCGGCCTCTGAATATCAATGTGGGCATGATCATTTTTGCGATTATTTTCCTCTACCTGGTGTTCAGTGTATATACATATCTGAAAAGAGAAAAAATCCAGTTTTATGAAGTAGTTGACGGAGGCATTGTCAGCAACCGGATGTACACAGGGCTGATTCTCAGGGAGGAGCAGGTAAGGAATGCGGACCGTTCAGGCTACATTAATTATTATCTCAGGGAAGGCAAGCGGGCATCGGTGGGCAGCAGGATCTATTCCCTGGATGAAACCGGAAGTCTGGAAGAGCTGCTAAAGGACAATGCGGAGGCCGGCAATTCCCTGTCTGATGACAGTCTTTCTGACCTGAAAAAGCAGCTGACTTCCTTTGTACTGTCTTTCAGGGATCAGGACTTTTCTTCCATTTACGATGCAAGATATTCTCTGGAAGCTTCCGTCATGGAATATTCCAGTTTCAGCGCCCTGGATCAGCTGGACAAGCTGGCTCAGGAGTCCGGCGCAGTCTTTGAACAGGTACGGACCGATGTGTCCGGGGTTGTGTCTTATGGCTTTGACAATTATGAGACAGTGACCACCGCTGATATCGAAGCGGCCAGTTTTAACAGGGATACCTATGTAAAGACCCTTAATAAGTCAGGAAAGCTTATTGACAGCGGCTCCCCTGCCTATAAGATCATCACCTCTGAGAATTGGTCCATTGTTTTCCCCCTCACAGAGGAGGACGCTTCCCTATATTCGGATAAGACCACTTTGCGGGTTATCTTCAGGGATTACTCCATGAGCACACCGGCTTCCTATTCCACCTTTACCGGTAAGGACGGGGCCTCCTATGGCAAACTGGACTTCACCAAATATATGGAACAGTTTATATCAGACCGGTTTATTGATTTTGAGATCAAGACAGAACAGACGGACGGCCTTAAGATACCGGCCAGCGCTGTGACTGAAAAAAGCTTTTACCTGATCCCCATAGATTATATGACCCAGGGAGGCGATTCTTCAGAAAGCGGTTTTAATAAGGAAGTGTACACGGAAAACGGATCCTCTGTTGTGTTTGTGCCGACCACCATCTATTATTCAGATGATGAATTCTTCTATGTGGATATGAATGAGGAGGAAGGATTCAAGGCCGGGGATTACGTTGTCAAGCCATCGTCCTCTGAACGGTATCAGATCGGGCGCACGGCTTCCCTAAAAGGTGTTTACAACATAAATAAGGGCTATACAATTTTCAAACAAATTGATATACTGGATTCCAACAATGAATTTTATACCATAAGGCGGAATATGACCTATGGGTTGTCCGTTTATGACCATATTGTGCTGGATGCTTCCATGGTGGAAGAGGGACAGCTTCTGTATCAATAAGAAGGCTAAGGCCGGCAAGGAGGAACGAGTAAATGATAAAAGAAAATCTGGATCAGGTAAGGGAAACCATCAATGCAGCATGTATCAGGGCGGGCAGGAGACCGGAGGAAGTCACTCTGATCGCCGTGAGCAAGACAAAACCGGTTCCCATGCTGGAGGAGGCATATGCTGCAGGAACCAGGGACTTTGGAGAGAATAAGGTCCAGGAGATCCTGGCCAAGAAGCCGGAACTGCCCCAGGACATCCGCTGGCATATGATCGGCCATCTTCAGCGCAACAAGGTCAGCCAGGTGATCGGCAACGCGGTGATGATCCATTCCGTGGACTCCCTGCGCCTGGCCCGGCAGATTGAAGCGGAAGCAGCAAAAAAAGAGGTGGATGTGGACATTCTTCTGGAGGTCAATGTAGCCAGGGAGGAGAGCAAATACGGGTTCATGCTGGAGGAAGTTGAGGATGCCGTCATGGCCATAAAGGATTTTCCCCACGTGCACATAAAAGGACTTATGACAATTGCGCCATTTGTAGACAATCCAGAAGAAAATCGTGGAATTTTTAAAAAATTATTTGAATTTGCTGTTGACATAGGTAGGAAAAACATTGATAATGTTACTATGGGTGTGCTCTCAATGGGAATGACTGGGGATTATGAGGTTGCTGTTGAGGAAGGCGCAACCATGGTTAGGGTCGGTACCGGTATTTTCGGTATACGATAAGGTGTTTCCGCCAGTGAGCTGATTGCTGGAACCAGTGTCTGGACACGCTTAAGGGGACACTTCATATAGAGATTGGAGAGTGTAAGATGAGTCTGTTAGGTAAGTTAATGGATACCATGAGATTAAGTCCTGAAGAGGAAGATGATGATTACTACCTGGACGATGACTTTGAAGAGGAAGCTCCCCGCAAGGGGCTGTTTACAAAGAAAAGTACGGAATATGAAGATGAGGAAGAACAGGACAAGCCAAGATTTTTAGGAAGATCGAATCCCAAAGTAGTGCCCATGCGGCGCAGCATGGAAGTAACCATGATAAAGCCAACCTCTATGGAGGACTCCAGGGACATCTGTGATTATCTCCTGGCAGGCAAGGCAGTGGTACTTAATATGGAGGGTATACATACAGAGGTAGCTCAGAGGATCATTGATTTTACATCAGGGGCAACCTATTCCATGAACGGTAATCTTCAGAAGATATCCAACTATATCTTTATTGCAACTCCTGATTCCGTTGAACTATCCGGTGATTTCCAGGACATCCTGGCCGCAGGCGGCGCTATGGGAATGGATGTGTCAGGACTCAATATCCGTTTATAATGCATTTGGATGAGAAAGACGATATGGAAGTGAATGCGGCAGACCACGAGCGTCTGCCGATTTGTTGTTATAAGTACATAAAGGAGGAAACTGGTATGGCAGACAGAATGAACGTGTGCAGGGATGGACAGCCTATTTATGACATTGTAATGGACACATCCTTTTCACGACTAAAGGATGAGGCAATGGGCCTTTCCCTGAAAGACCATAAGATATGTATTGTGACGGATTCCAATGTGGCAAAGCTGTACCTGGAGGAGGTGACAGCCATCCTTTCAGAGTGCTGCAAAAAGGTCTCCGTGTATGTGTTTTCCGCCGGTGAGGAAAATAAAAACCTGGATACAGTCAAGAGACTGTATGAGCACCTGATCCTGGAACATTTTGACCGCAGGGATATGCTTGCCGCACTGGGAGGCGGTGTGGTTGGGGATCTGTGCGGTTTTGCTGCAGCCACTTACCTGAGAGGCGTGGGATTTTTCCAAATTCCCACAACTCTTTTATCCCAGGTGGATTCCAGCATCGGAGGTAAGACCGGTGTGGATTTTGACGCCTACAAAAACATGGTGGGAGCATTCCATATGCCACGTTTTGTGTACACCAACCTCAGTACCCTGCTGACGCTGTCCAATGAGCAGTTTTCCTCAGGCATGGGGGAAGTGATCAAACATGGTTTGATCAAGGATAAGGAGTATTACCAGTGGCTTAAGGACAACCGGGAGGGAATCGGGGCCCGGGATCTGACGCTGTGCCAGAAAATGGTCTTTGAGAGCAACCGCATCAAAAAGCAGGTGGTGGAAATGGATCCCACTGAGCAGGGAGAGCGGGCGCTTTTAAACTTTGGCCACACCCTGGGCCACGCGGTTGAGAAGTTAAAGGATTTTACCATGCTTCATGGCCACTGTGTGGGCCTTGGATGTATTGCAGCCGGATATATTTCCTATAAAAGGGGAATGATTACAGAGGAGGAGTTTAGGGATCTGAGGTCTGTCTTTGATGCTTACGGACTTCCCGTAACCGTGGACGGGCTCACCTGGGATGAGGTCCACACAGCTGCAAAAAGTGATAAAAAGATGGACGCCGGCGTGGTCAAGTTCATTCTTCTCCGGTCCATGGGGAATGCTTATGTGGACAGGACCGTGAGCAGTGACGAGATGAAAGAAGGATTTGACTGCATAGGAGGACATAAAGAATGACAAAACAGAAAAAGTCCATTCTGATCAGTTTTATGATCGGATTTGTGATTCTGGTGGGACTGGACCAATGGACTAAAGGACTGGTGGTCGCACATTTAAAGGGGCATACGCCCTTTGTGGTCTGGGATGGGGTTTTTGAATTTTATTACTCGGAAAACAGGGGAGCGGCCTTTGGCATGATGCAGGAAAAACAGCTTTTCTTTTTCCTGATCGCACTGTTGGTACTTGGCGCAGTGGCATATTTGATGGTGAAAATGCCCACTGACAGGAAATACCGTCCCATGTCCGTGTGTCTGATGATGGTTAGCGCCGGTGCGGTAGGCAATATGATCGACCGGATCAGCCAGGGTTACGTGGTGGATTTCCTGTATTTTAAGCTGATCAATTTCCCTATATTTAATGTGGCGGATTGTTATGTTACCATTGCGGCGGCCTGCCTTGTGATCCTTATCATGTTCTATTACAAGGACGAGGACATGGCTTGTTTTGCCATCAAAAAACACGGCAATGCCGAAAAGGAGTAAGCCACTTGAAACAGGAATTTTATCCAACGGACATGGAATCCGATATGAGGATCGATAAATATCTGTCTGAATCCTGCCCCGAATTAAGCCGTTCCTATATCCAGAAGCTGCTTAAATCAGGGCAGGTTCTGGTTAACAAAAAAGGCGTAAAGGCCAGCTATGTGGTGTCTGAGGATGACCATATCGAGCTGGAGGTCCCCGCGGCCGTGGAGCCGGAGATTGAGGCCGAGGCCATGGACCTGGATATCCTTTATGAAGACCAGGACATCATTCTGATTAACAAGCCCAAAGGCATGGTGGTCCATCCGGCTGCCGGCCATTACAGCCATACCCTGGTCAATGGCCTCATGTACCACTGCAAAGACCAGCTTTCGGGTATAAACGGGGTTATGAGACCGGGAATCGTCCACAGGATCGATATGGATACCACAGGCGTGCTCATTGCCTGTAAGAATGATATGGCGCACAATTCCATTGCCGCCCAGCTCAAGGAACATTCCATCACCAGACGGTATCAGGCCATTGTCCATGGTGTCATAAAAGAGGAGGAGGGGACCGTGGTTGCCCCCATTGGGCGCCACCAGACCGAGCGCAAGAAAATGTGCATCAACTACAGCAATGGACGCGGCGCCATTACCCACTATCGGGTATTACAGCGTTTTAGCCAGTTTACCTATGTGGAATGCCGCCTGGAGACAGGACGGACCCACCAGATCCGAGTGCATATGGCCAGCCTTCACCATCCACTGCTGGGTGACCATGTTTACGGCCCGGCCAAATGCCCGGTCCCCGGATTGACCGGGCAGACCCTTCACGCCGGAATCCTGGGAATCGTGCATCCACGCACAGAGGAGTACATGGAATTCACAGCCCCCCTGCCAGAATACTTTGATAAACTGCTCCGGACTTTGCGATAAAAGCATATTTATAAGAGACAGTATAAGACAAGTTGTCACTTTTGTCGAAATCCTTTGGGTTATTTTATATCTTTTTGTACATTTCTATATACTTTTCTGAATTTTTGAGTTATAATACTTAATAGATAAAATATGATACATTCATAACATGACATAGAGAGCAGAAAGGGGAATGTAGAATGACAAATAATCTTATTATCACAATTGGCAGACAGTGTGGAAGCGGAGGCAAATTAATCGGCGAGATGCTGGCCGAGAAGATGGGGATTAAGTGTTACGACAAGGAACTGTTATCCATGGCAGCAAAGCACAGCGGACTTTGCGAAGAACTGTTTGAAAAGCACGATGAAAGACCCACCAGCAGTTTCCTGTACTCCCTGGTAATGGATTCTTATTCCATGGGATACACGGCTTCCGGATATTCCGACATGCCTATTAACCATAAGATATTCCTTGCGCAGTTTGATACCATCAAGAAGCTGGCAGAGGAAGCCTCCTGCGTAATCGTTGGACGGTGCGCGGATTATGCACTGGAGGATTACCCCAATGTAGTCAGCGTGTTCATCACAGGAGATGACAAGGATAAGCTGAAACGCCTTCAGGAGCTTTATAAGGTGGATGAATCCAAGGCAAAGGATATTATGATCAAAACAGATAAGCAGCGTTCCAGCTACTATAATTATTACTCCAATAAGAAGTGGAGCGACCCGCGCAGCTATGACCTGTGCCTTAACAGCAGCGTCACCGGGCCGGAAGGTGCGGTGGACGTGATCATGAATTTCGCAAAGGTAAAACAGCAGTACAAAAAACAGCAGTAAAGCCCGTAATTAAAACAGCCGCCCGCCAGTTGATTTTGGCGGGCGGCGGCTTTGTTTTCGGCGGTTTTGTTTTCAGCTTTTTATTCCACTGTCACTGATTTTGCCAAATTGCGGGGCTGATCCACATCCAGGTTCTTGCCAATGGATGCATAGTAGGCAATGAGCTGAAGGGCAACGGCTATGGGGAACACGGTGAACCGGTCCTCAAGGTCAGGTATCCTAAGTTCCACATCCGACACCCCATCCTCTATGGCTGCCTGCTCCTTGGCCAGGAGGATGACATAGGCTCCTCTTGCCTTAACTTCCCTGATATTCGAGATGGTTTTGGCAAATACGTGATCCTGGGTGGCAATGGCAATAACCGGGACATTGTCATAGATCAGTGCAATGGTTCCGTGCTTTAGCTCCCCGGCAGCGTATGCCTCTGCGTGAATGTATGATATTTCCTTCAGCTTGAGGGCGCCTTCCAGGGAAAACGCATAGTCCAGCCCTCTGCCGATAAAGAAGGTATCCCTCTCACGGATCAGATGGCGTACAAAGGACTTAATATGGGAGGACTGGCCGATCATGGATTCCATGGCCGGGATCACCGCCAGCAGATCCTCCATAAATTCCTTTGCATCCGCCTCACTGCATCGTTCTCTTGAAAGGGCCATGCGGCAGCAGAGCATATATAATGCAGCCAGCTGGACGGAATAGGCCTTGGTGCTGGCCACAGCGATCTCAGGGCCGGCATGGGTGTAAAGCACATGGTCGCTTTCCCTGGCAATGGTTGATCCCTTTACATTGACAATGGACAGCGTGCGGGAGCCCAGGGACTTTGCCAGTCTCATGGCTGCCAGGGTATCGATGGTCTCACCGGATTGGGAGATTACGATCACCAGTGTGTTTTTATCTATAAGGGGATCCTCATATCGAAATTCTGAGGCAATGGACACGGTAACAGGAATCCTGAGCAGCGGTTCCATCAGCGCTTTTGCCACCATACCTGCATGCATGGCCGTTCCGCAGGCAATGATGCGGATCTGGCCGCAGTCTGTAAATAATTCATCCGGGATCCCATCTGACGTAAAATCAGGAAGTCCTCCCGCCAGACGGGGAAGGATGGTATTCTTTAACGCTTCCGGCTGTTCATGGATCTCCTTCAGCATAAAATGGGGAAATCCATTTTTCATGGCAGCATCCATATTCCAGTTCACTTCCAGCATTTCAGGCTGTATCCTGGCACAGTCCATATCATATACCCGGATCTTGTAAGGGGTCAGGCGCAGGATATGATGTTCGGGAACCACAAAATACTCCTTTGTAAAAGAGATAAGGGCAGTGAGATCCGAGGCCACCATTGCCCCTGACTGCGTGTAGGAGGCCACCAGCGGGCTGACGCTGCGCACCGCATATATTTCCCCGGGCCGGTCGTCAAAAAGGATACAAAAGCCGTAGGAGCCCTCCAGCTTTTTTACGAACGTCCCAATGGCGATCAGGGGATCATGGCTGTATTCCTCGTACACTGCATCAAGTACCCAGGCAGCCACCTCACTGTCGGTCTGGGACACCAGTCTGTCCCGGATTCCATATTCTTCTGTCAGCTGATGATAATTTTCAATGATACCGTTGTGGATCAGGGTCACCCGCCCGGCGCGGTGGGGATGGGCGTTTTCATCTGTGACACCTCCATGGGTTGCCCATCGTGTATGGCCGATTCCGCAGTGGGATATATCCCCTGTCTTTTTAACACACTCCCTGAGAGCAGCCACCTTTCCTACCTTTTTGATGACCTTTACCTGTGAGGCCGTATTAAAATAGGCAATTCCGGCGCTGTCGTAACCTCGGTACTCCAGCCCCGACAGTCCATTTAAAAGCAGATCCTTGGCCTCAAGAGGGCCTGTATATCCAATAATCCCGCACATAATTTTTACCTCTCTTTTTTCCACCACATGGATGCTCTAAAAATGGCCATAAAAAATAAGCTGTCACTGTATGCCAGATTTTTAACAATGCCAGTTGTGGGGGTTTTTATTTGATTTTTCCATTGATCCCTGTCCGGTTATACCGCTTCTGTTTTGCAGTTACCCGCATATTTAACGGTATATCACACGCCCGGACCGCATGGGAGAGTATCCGCCGAATGTTTCGATTATCTCTCCTCCTCGTTAACCTTCTCACCGGCAGCAGCTGTTCTGCTGTTCACGTTCCCGGTAAAAGGTGCATGGCGCTTAGCTTTGCTATTGGATTCTATTCCTCCTTAAATAGAATGAAAATATTATATCTCACTCTATTTTATGCGTCAACCATATTTTGGGTGAGGTCCCATTATTAATGATTACTTAAGAGATTTGTTCTGTTTTTTCCCCAGGCATTGTGTTATAATGGGGAGCGATATAAGCGCAGTATTACTGACACTGCCGGGATTACTCTTTATGTGCAGGGACACTTGTTCCCTTATCCGCTGAGAGTAGGATAACCCCATAAGACGATACCCATAGGATAAACTAAGATGAACCATGATAAGAACCATGATCTGATCCAGACAGCCCGCAAGCTGTATCAAACTTATAAACATCACATACTGAAAGGAACCGTCCTGATCCTGGTCTTAAGTACAGGCTGTTACATATCATACAGGGCAGGGCAGCATTCACAGAGGCCTTCAGACCAGGTTTCAGCTGCCCCTGACGGGGAAATGAAAGACAGTGCGGTCCAGGAGATGCTTAAGGGAGAGCCTTCTTTTGCTTTTCCGCCTTATGCTTCTTATTCTGAGGCCACCCCTGCCAATGCAGAGATTATGAGTCCCTATATCCTAAACCTGGCTTATCTGTATGAAGGGACTGAGGATGCCGCCGATGCCACCTACAGTTATGCAGGCCGCCTATACAGCATGCTTTCAAGCATGGACGCCAGGTGGTCCTCGGGACTTTATGACCTGTACAGCTATACGCCGGAGCGGCTGTCTGCCCAGATGGGTCTGCCGGTCCAGGCTGTCACTGCCGCATCAGGAGTCATACCGCAATTTAAAAATATCAGCATGAGTTTTCTGGATGGAGACGGACAGGCAACCAGCCGTACATCCAATGCCCGCGATATCATTTCCATGGCAAATACGCTTTATTATCACGGTGTTTTAAGCAGTATGGACCAGCTGGAGGAATACGCGGCAAACATGTGGAACAATTCCCATCAATATTCACTGCAGATGGGTGACATCTACTACTGTGACGGCAGCTGCCTGAAAGAGGCTGCAGCCATAACCGGGCAGACGGAAGCCCCTGCTGACGGACAGACACCCCCTGCCGCAGCTTCCGTCAGCGGTGAAAAACGGGTGGGCCCCGGTGAAACAGCTGTCTCTACAGCTACGGAATCGGAACCTTCCCTGGCCTCTGAATCCTCCTGTCCCGGACATATAGACCTTTCCATCACCATAGTGGTGACAGGTGCGTCTGAGTCAAATGGACTGTTTCCGGCGGATTCTTATGCATCTGCTTCATCCGCTGAAGTCTCATCCTCATGGAAAGGGTGGGATGAGTCCGCTATGGAAGGGGTCAGGACATTGATCGCTCAGGACTGGTATGAGGAATATGGCCTGAATACCACGGATCTTTTCCTGCGAAATCCCCTGACCTCTGGGGAGATCGATCTATATATGAGCATGGTTCCTGAGAACACCAGCCAGATGAAACGGGATTTTGTAAAATATGCGCTTACCTCGGTTGGAAAAGTCCCCTATTACTGGGGCGGGAAACCATCTTCTCCCGGATATACAGGGAACAATTTCGGTTCCATTGTCACGCCGGACGAGGACGGGCGATTCCTTAAGGGCCTGGACTGTTCGGGCTGGATCAACTGGCTATACTGGTCCGTATCAGGACGCGGTCTGGGCGCGGAGAGCACCGGCACCTTGATTTCCAGCGGAACAGCCGTCACAAAGGAACAGCTGGTTCCCGGGGATATCTGCATACGCACCGGACCCCAGGCCCATGTGGTCATATTCCTTGGCTGGGCAGCGGACGGTCAGATGCTGTGCATCCAGGAGACAAGCGGAAACATCAATAATGTGGAGGTTGGCATCACCACGGGAGAATGGCAGAGCTACCGGCGCATTATAGAATAGATAATACCATGTTACAGCATTTTAAATTAAATGATAAATGAGGTGTTTTACCATGAATTACAATGATAATGATGATGAATTGGAACGCATGCGGGCCAGAAGCACCAGAGGACCAAGGCGCTCCACCGGAAGACCGAACCCTTCCGCGGGCAGGTCTAACCCATCTGTCGGGAGATCCGGCTTATCCTCAGCCCGTCCGGCTTCCCCTGATCGGTCCGCTGCAGGAGCCGGCTTACGGGACAATTATGATGATGAATATTATTTTGATGAGGAGTTTGGCGAGGAGGAATATGGAGGGCGGAACCGGCGGCAGGGGGATTTTGACGTTACCAACAGCCGCGGGGGATATGAAAATGATGAGTACGGTTACTTGGATGATGAGTTTTATGATGCATCTGAGGGCAGAACCGGAAACAGCAGAACCGGAAACAGCAGGAACGGGAACAACAGGACAGGAAATACCAGGGCGGGAGGACAGGCCGGTGCCGCTTCCAAAGCCCATTCGGCGCACACGGGAAGAAGGCCTTCCGGCAGCCCTTCCTCCAAGACACAAAAACAATCACGGAAAACATCTCAATCCTCCAAATCCGGACAGCGGACCCGTTACCAGGATGAGGATGACTTTTATGCAGACAGCAACGGAAGGAACAGAGACGCCTCCAGGCGTCCAGGTCAGGGACAGATGGCAAAAAGACGTAAAAAGAAAAGCTGGAAGGGAATCCTGCTCATACTGCTTGCAGCAGTCATTGGCTATGGAGCATGGCTTTTCCTCCACAGACCCACAGGGATTTGGAATGTGGCTGTATTTGGCGTGGACAGCAGGGACGGCAATACAAAAAACGCCCTGGCGGACGTGCAGATGATCTGCAGCATCAACCGCTCCACCGGAGAGATCAAGCTGGTCAGTGTGTACAGGGATACCTATCTCAAGATCAATTCAGAGGGCACTTATCATAAGATCAATGAGGCATATTTTAAAGGGGGACAGAAGCAGGCGGTCGCTGCCTTGGAAGAAAATCTGGATCTTAAGATCGATGACTATGCCACCTTTAACTGGAAGTCCGTGGCTGAGGCCATCAATATACTGGGCGGCGTGGATATCGATATCACCGATGCGGAGTTCAAATACATCAACGGCTTTATCACGGAAACGGTCAATTCCACCGGAATCGGTTCTGTCCAGCTCTCAGCGCCCGGCCCCAATCATCTGGACGGGGTACAGGCAGTTGCTTACAGCCGCCTCCGCCTGATGGACACGGATTTCCAGAGAACCGAACGCCAGAGAAAAGTTGTGATGCTGGCCCTTGAAAAGGCAAAGCAGGCTGATGTATCCACCCTTACCTCCCTTGCCACCTATCTGATCCCGCAGATTTCCACCAGCGTGGGGCCGGATGACGTACTTCCCCTGGTAAAGGATATCAACAAATACCATATTGGCGAAACAGCAGGCTTCCCCTTCTCCAGGCAGACCAAACGTGTAGGGAAAATGGACTGCGTCATCCCCACTACCCTGGAGAGCAACGTTGTCCTGCTCCATAAGTTCCTGTACGGAGAGGAGACAAGCTATAGCCCATCCTCAGCAGTAAAGAAGATCAGCGCACATATCTCCGAGGAGACAGGCCTCTATGAAGAGGGTAAGGCTGCACCTTCCGGCGGCAGTTCAGGCGGTTCCTCCGGCGGACAGACACCGGCTCAGACAGCACCGGCTCAGACGCCTGCACCGGAGACAACAGCTCCCGAGGAAAGTACCCAGGAGAGCGTGGAGGAGACAACGCAGGAGGAGACAGAACCCACGGAAGAAGAAACAGAGGAAACCCAGGAGATCGGTCCGGGGATCACTAAGCCGCACCAGGAGCCGGACAGAGACAATGAAGAGACAAAGGAATCCGACAAAGGCCCGGGAGCCGGGGAGCATACAAAACCGGCTGAAAAGCCAACCTCCGCCCCCACCACAGAAGCGCCCGATACGCCGGGTCCGGGAACCGGCGGTCCGGGCTCTGCACCTTCTGATCCCGGTACAACAGGTCCGGGAGAAGCAGGCCCGGGAGTCTGATAACTTCCACAGTGAGCCCATCATAAATCATAAAACCGGCCTCAGGCATTATTTCAACGCCTGGGGCCATCCTTTTATATTCCCGTCCAAAATGGCATGGAACAGGCAATCCTTCAGATGGGGATTGTCCTGCTGCAGGTCCTGAATCAGCTCCTTAACATACTGCCTTTTGGTATATCCGTCCATGGGGCAGGGATTCTTGCACACGGGAAGCTGGTACTTATTCCGGAACCCGATCACATCCGCTTCCGTCACAAACAAAAGCGGCCTGATCACGGTCAGATCCATCCGATCCAGATATGTATAAGGGGAAAAGGAGTGGAAACGGCCCTCATAAAACAATGACATCAGCATTGTCTCGATCACATCATCCCTGTGGTGTGCGTATGCGATCTTATTGCAGCCCAGCTCCTTGGCCTTTTCATTAAACGCACCTTTGCGCATCTTGGCGCAGAGAGAGCAGGGATTGGACTCTTTGCGTATCTCAAACAGTACTTTTCCAATCTCCGTGGGAATCACAGTATAGGGGATCCCAAACTCCCGGCATAATTCCCTGACCGGCTCCAAATTCATGTTTCCCAGTCCCAAATCCACGGTAATGGCCTGCAGTTCATATTTCTTTGGGTAAAACCTCTGCAAATGGTGAAGTGCATACAACAGAGTCAGGCTGTCCTTTCCACCGGACACGCCCACGGCGATCCGATCCCCATCCTGAATCAGTCCATATTGGTCCAGCGCCTGCCTGGTCAGGCTCAGCAATCTTTGAAGTTTCATTCTATTAGTTTCCTTCCATCATCTAAATTCCAATGATAGTATTTTAACCATCTACACACCCGGTTGTCAAGAAATCTTAACTATGTTAAAATGGGGGGAGGAATAAACAAAGGATGATGATGATATGATAAGCTATAAATACGTTGTTTCAGACAAACAGGGACTTCATGCAACCAATGCCATGAGCCTGTGCAGGGCTGCCTCCGACTATGAGAGCAGCATAACCCTGAAAGGGGAACGAAAGAGTGCCGACTGCAAGAATGTACTTGCGCTGATGAGTCTGGGCGCCCGTCAGGGAGAGTGCCTGGAGTTACTGGTGGAGGGACCGGACGAAGATCAGGCGGCCGGTTTTCTGCAGGGACTGATGCGTACGATTTTATGATCCACGCACACGATTTTGTGATTTCCTAACTGCTAGGAAATATCTTTACCCCTTTTTTCCATATGGATGGGTTATATTGATAACAGCATATTGGATCCGGCTGCAGGACAGCCAACTTAATGAAAGAGGGGTATATATTTATGGCAAGATTAGGTATCTCCGTTTATCCGGAGCATTCCACAGCGGAACGCGACCAGGCGTATATAAGAAAGGCAGGGAGTCTTGGGTACAAGAGGATCTTCACCTGCCTGTTAAGCGTGGGAGATAAGAGCAGGGAACAGGTAGTCAGTGAATTCCGTCTTCTGGCGGATACGGCCCATGAGTGCGGCATGGAGATCATCCCTGACGTAAGCCCGGCGGTATTTTCCAAAATGGGGATCTCCTATGAGGATCTGTCTGTCTTCCAGGACATGCATGTGGATGGGATCCGTCTGGACGAGGGTTTTGACGGCATGAAGGAAAGCCTGATGACCTATAATCCCCAGGGGCTGAAGATTGAATTGAATGCCAGCACCCAGCTGGTTTACGTGGAAAACATCATGGACCACCACCCTGACCGGTCCAAACTGGTCACATGCCACAATTTCTATCCCCAGCAATATTCCGGACTGAGTCTGGAACATTTTAACAAATGCAATGAAAAGATGAAATCCATGTATCTTCCGGTTGCCGCCTTTATTTCCAGCAACAATGAAGGCACCTATGGTCCCTGGCCGGTCAATGAAGGGCTCTGTACGCTGGAGATGCACCGCGGCCTGCCCATCGGCTTCCAGGCCCGCCACCTGTTTGCCACAGGAATGGTGGATGATGTCCTTATTGCCAATGCATACGCCTCGGCTGAGGAGCTTGAGGCATGCGCGGCCGTGAATCCCAGCATCCTCACATTCGGGCTGGTTTTAGAAAAGGAACTGACCCGGACAGAGCAGAAGATCCTGGACTACGAGCCAAAGCACGTGGTCCGCGGTGATATGAGCGAATATATGATACGCTCTACCTGGCCCAGGGTAACCTTTGCGGATGAGTCCATCCCGGCTGCCAACACACGGGATTTAAAGCGGGGTGATGTGGTCATCCTCAATGACGGCTACCTGAAATATAAGGGGGAACTGCACATTGTATTAAAAGATATGCCCAATGACGGACGTAAAAATGTCATCGGCCACCTGCCGGAATATGAGCATGTCCTGCTGAATTATGTGGAGCCTTGGAAGGTGTTTGCTTTCTGTAAGGCATGACAAGAAAAACAGATAAGGAGTTAAACCATGCAGAACAAAAGACAGGAACAGCTGCTATCCATACTTTCTGAACGGGGGGACTGGATGACCAGCCGGCAGCTGGCCGGCCTTCTGCAGGTTTCAGACAGGACCATCCGCTCTGATGTGGAGTCCATCAATAAACGGATAACCCCGGCGCCCATTGAATCCAATGTGCGCCAGGGTTATCGTGTTATGGAGGGAGCACAAGACTGCCTGCCTGAAGCAGATAAACAAGGCCATGAATCAGACGTCCCCCAGACACCCGGGGCACGATGTGTATACATCATACAAAAACTGCTGTTTGATACAAAGGAATTGAACCTGGTATCTCTCCAGGATCAGATCTTTGTCAGCGGTTATTCCATTGACAATGACCTAAAGCGCATACGGAAAATGCTGGAGCCCTATTCAAACCTGAAACTGGTCCGGAACAAGGAATGCATTTCCCTGAAAGGGGACGAGGCCAGCAAACGGCGTTTTTACCGCGACCTGCTGGTAGCTGAGGTCCAGGAGAATTTTCTCAACATGAACCTGCTGGCCGGTCTTTACAAAAGCTTTGACCTTCTTGCGGTCAAGGATATATTCGTGGATGTGCTGGAGGAGTATGACTACTCCATCCATGAGTCCATGTTTCCCATGGTCATGCTGCATGCGGGCACCAGCCTTGAACGCATGAACTGTTCCAACTATGTGAATATGGAAAATGGAAACCAGGGGCTTAAGGATACCATTGAATACCAGATCTCCCAGACCTTCTTTGACCGCATATCCAAACGGCTCCACATAACGGTCCACGATGGGGAGGTGGGCATGTTTGCCCTGGTCATCATGGGTAAGCGGGCTTCCAACTACACCAGTGATTTTGTAAACTTTGAGGGGAAATGGCTGAATACAAAGAAGCTGGTCACCGAAGCCCTGGAGGGGATCTATTCCCTGTTCGGCCTGGACTTTCGGGAGGACGGAGACCTGATCGCCGGGCTTAAAATGCATATCCACGGCCTCATAGACCGCGTAAAGGCCAAAGCCCATATGCAGGATGTGTTTGTGGAGGAGATCAAGCGCAAGTATCCCCTGGTATTTGACATGGGTATCTATGTGGTGGAACAGCTGGAAGAAAAACTGGGCGCCCCCATATCCGAGGTGGAATCCTGTTACATTGCCCTTCACCTGGGGGCTGCCAGCGAGCGCATCAACAGTGCGGGAAAGTACAGGACCATCATGATCATCCCACACAACCAGTCATTTTCTGATATGTGTGTGAAGAAGATATCGGAAATGTTCCGGGAGAGGATGGAAGTGGTGGGGATTTTCCGCTATTTTGAAGAAGAGACAGCTTCCTCCCTGGACCCTGACCTGATACTGACCACATTTCCGCTGGAGCACAAACTGGATGTGCCAACAGTCCCCATCAACCTGTTTGTGGATTCAGAGACGGAATCCAGTATCCTCCAGGCTATCAATAAGCTGGACAAAAAACGGTTTCAGCTGGAATTCACATCCCATATCGGCAGCCTGATACGCAAGGAACATTTTCATGAAAATGTAACACTTGAGACACCGGAGGAAATTATATGCCTATTGTGCCGCGGCCTGGAAAAGGAAGGCATTGTGGAACCGGATTTTAAGGATATCGTTCTTAAAAGGGAGCAGATGTCACCGACTTCCTTTGTGAATGCCTTTGCAATTCCTCATGCTTTTGGGGCATTTGCCAGCAATTCCACCATTGCGGTAGCCCAGCTTAGGAACACGGTGCGCTGGGGGAACTTTGACGTGGGCCTGGTCATGCTTTTTGCCATCAATGAAGGAGATGAGAGGATGATCAAGATCTTCTTTGACTGGGTCAGCAATGTGGTGAATCATCCCGAGGAGCTGGCAAAATTAGTGTCATCCTGCACCTATGAGGAATTTATTGACAAAATAATGGGTTGAATTTCCTAACAGCTAGGAAATCCGATTAATGAAAAAAACTGAATAAAGGCCTTATAATAAAGGCAACTTAATAAGAGATGCAGCAAACAGACCGTTTTGTTGCATTTTCTCATTTACGATTTTAAGCAAAACAGCAAACAGGAGGTAGCACTATGGTAGAGGGATTAGAGATGACATGCTTTCAGATCATATCCAATGTGGGAGCGGCGCGTTCCAGTTACATTGAAGGGATCCAGAAAGCAAAAGCAGGGGATTTTGACGGGGCAAGGAAATGCATCGAGGAAGGGCAGAAGCTGTTCCTGGTGGGACATGAAGCACATTTTGAACTGATACAAAAGGAAGCCCAGGGCGTGGAGGTAGGCGGCTCACTGATCCTGGTCCATGCGGAAGACCAGCTGATGAGTGCGGAAAGCTTTAAGATCATTGCCGAGGAAATGATTGCAAGCTACGAGCGCATCATTGAACTGGAAAACAAGCTGGAAAATAAATAATCATTAAAAACAAAAAAACAACCATAATAAAGAATGAGAACATAAGGAGGATTTTACAATGAAACGTGTATATTTATTCTGCAGCGCAGGTATGTCGACCAGTATGCTGGCAAGCAAAATGCAGGGTGTTGCCAACTCCCATGACCTTCCCATCGAGGTAGAGGCATTTCCGGACGGCAAGATTGGTCAGATCATTGACGAGAAGCACCCTGACGTCATCCTGTTAGGGCCCCAGGTTAAATACCGCTATGCGGAGATCGTTGAAAAATACGGCAGCTCAGGTATCCCCATCCAAGTGATCGACCAGACAGATTATGGAATGATGAACGGCGAAAAAGTTCTCAAATCAGCGATCAAGCTGATGAAGTCAGCGAAATAGAGAATAGCAGAGCGCCCAGGCGTATTGAACAAAATATCTGATATGGGGGAAATAGAAAATGTTAAGTAAGTTAGAGTCCGTACTCATGCCTTTGGCAGAGAAAATCGGTAAGAACAAGTATCTGATCGCTGTCCGTGACGGCTTCCTGTTATCCATGCCACTGTTGATTGTAGGTTCCTTCTTCCTGCTGATCGCCAACTTCCCAATCCCGGGCTGGAGCAGCTTCTGGGCCAGGTTCTTTGGAGAGAACTGGACCTCCTACTTCTCAAAGCCAACAGACGCCACCTTTACCATTATGGCAATCCTGGCCGTGATCGGTATCGGCTATTCCTTTGCGGAACAGATGAACGTGGATAAACTGTTCGGCGCAGCGATCGCCATGGTGTGCTGGTTCCTGATCATGCCTTACGAGATACTGTCCGGCGACACAACAGTAACCGGCATCCCTCTGGGATGGGTTGGTTCCAAGGGAATCTTCGTAGGCATCATTGTAGCCTTCCTTTCCGTGCATATCTATGCATGGGTTAATAAAAAGGGCTGGGTCATTAAAATGCCGGACGGAGTGCCGCCCACCGTTTCCAAGTCCTTCTCAGCCCTGATCCCCGCCGGTGTGGCAGTCCTGGTGTTCTTTGTCATCAACATTGTATTTGCCATGACTCCATATGGGGATGCATTTACCTTTATCTTTACCATCCTTCAGACACCGTTACTGAGACTGGGGAACACGCTTCCGGCCATGGTGATCGCTTATATATTCCTGCATTTTTTCTGGTTCTTTGGAGTAAACGGCGGTTCCGTAGTAGGCGCTGTGTTCAACCCGATCCTGCAGACCCTGTCCGCAGACAACCTGGCGGCCTTCCAGGCAGGCCAGCCGCTGCCAAATATTATTTCCCAGCAGTTCCAGGACCTGTTCGCCACCTTTGGCGGCTGCGGTTCCACCTTGTCACTGCTCATCGCCATGCTGTTATTCTGCCACTCCAAACGTATTAAAGAGCTTGGCAAGCTGGCATTTATCCCCGGTGTGTTCGGTATCAATGAACCCATTGTATTCGGCCTTCCCATTGTGCTGAACCCCATGATCCTCATTCCGTTCATGCTGGTGCCGACCATTAACATTGTTATTTCCTATGTCTGCATGAGCATCGGCCTGGTTCCTCTCTGTTCCGGCGTTGCAATCCCCTGGACCATGCCGGTTGTGCTTTCCGGTTTCCTGGCAACAGGATGGCAGGGCGCCGTGCTCCAGCTGCTGCTTCTGATCCTGGGCGTATTCATCTACATGCCGTTTATTAAAATGATGGATAAACAGTATCTGGCTGATGAAGCCAAAGCTGCTGAAAGCAAAGATGATGATGATATTGATTTTGACGACCTTTCCTTTGATGACCTGTAAAACCAGCGGGGCCTGTACCTTTTGTGCAGGCCCATTATAAAAACAAGAGGTGTATAATATGAAGATAATTATGATATATGATCAGATCCAGTCAGGACTTGGAACAAAGGACGATACCATGGTTCCCCTTACAGGGAAAAAGGAACCCATCGGCCCGGCGGTCATGATGGAACCCTTCTTAAAGCAGGTGGACGGACACGTGGCAGCATGCCTGTGCTGCGGCAACGGCACCTATCTTGCCAATCCGGAGGAAGTGAGCCGCAAGCTCTGCGCCATGGTAAATAAACTTCAGCCGGATGTGGTCATGTGCGGACCGGCATTCAATTATGCGGACTACGCGGCCATGTGTGCAAAGGTTGCCTGTGACATCAACGCAACCACCAATGCAAAGGCCTTTGCAGCCATGTCAGCGGAAAACGCGGACACCATTGCGGCATATAAGGATAAGGTGGCCATTGTGGAAACGCCAAAAAAGGGCGGAATGGGCTTAAACGATGCCTTGAAAAACATGTGCGCCATGGCCAAGGCCCTGGCTGACGGGGAAGACATAACCGGACTTAAGAATACATTCTGTTTTAAATAATTCATTGGATAAGGAGGAATCTGTCATGTGGGGAATGATCGCAACCTGGCGTATGGCCGTGGAAGGGATTACAAAGGGCGCCCAGCTTTTAAAGGACGGAAAGGACGCGGGGGATGCCATTGAGACAGCCATCCGTGAGGTGGAGGATTTTCCATACTATAAGTCCGTGGGATATGGAGGACTTCCAAACGAGGAGATGGAAGTGGAGATGGACGCCGCGTTTATGGACGGGGACACACTGGATATCGGTGCAGTGGCGGCGATCAAGGATTTTGCCAACCCTGTTTCCATTGCAAGGCGTTTAAGCCATGAAAAGGTCAACAGCCTGCTGGTGGCTGAGGGCGCTGAGAAGTTTGCCCACAAGGAAGGCTTTGAGCGCAAGAACATGCTGACCGACCGCGCCAAGGCACACTACCGCAAGCGGGTCAAGGAAGTGGCCGCCATGGAGATCAAACCTTACTCCGGACACGACACCGTGGGAATGGCCTGCCTGGATACCACAGGCAAAATGACTGCCGCCACCTCCACCAGCGGTCTTTTTATGAAGAAAAAGGGGCGGGTGGGAGATTCCCCTATCTCAGGCTCCGGATTTTATGCGGACAGCAAGCGGGGGGCTGCCAGCGCAACCGGACTGGGGGAAGACCTGATGAAGGGCTGCATTTCCTATGAGATCGTAAGGCTCATGGGTGAGGGCATGCATCCCCAGGAGGCATGTGAGACAGCTGTGAATAAGCTGGACGCGGAGCTGAAGGAGAGAAGGGGCCAGGCCGGAGACCTATCCCTGATCGCCATGAATCCCAAGGGTGAATGGGGCGTTGCCACCAACATTGAGGGATTTTCCTTTGCGGTCGTCACGGAAAACCAGGAACCCACCGTTTATCTGGTGACCCGGGGCCAGGACGGACACTGTACCTTTGAAACCGCTTCCCAGGAGTGGATGGAACATTACATGAAGACGCGTATGGCGCCTGTCGAGGAATAAAACATGGGGTTGAATTTAGGCTTGGATCAGAGTATTATAGAAGCCGTGGACAGCTTTAAGGATGAAATGATCCAAAGTATCCTTGAGCTGGTACGGATCGACAGCGTGGAGGGGGAGGCATCAGAGGATGCCCCTTTCGGCCACGGCGTAAAGCAGGCGCTTTTAAGGGCGCTGGATATCGGCGGACGCCTGGGCTTTGACACTGTGAATCTTGACAACCGCATCGGCTATGCCCAGTATGGCAGGGGAGAAGACAGTTACGTCTGCGCCATAGGGCATGTGGATGTGGTTCCGGCGGGGGAGGGCTGGAAGCAGCCGCCCTTTAGCGGATACATGGAGAACGGAACCATTTACAGCAGGGGAGTATTGGATAATAAAGGGCCTGTGCTGGCCTGCCTTTACGGTCTGGCAGCCCTTAAAAAGCTGGGTCTCACGCTAAAGCATCCGGTGAGGATCATCTTTGGCTGTGACGAAGAAACAGGCTTTGAGGATTTAAAGTATTACCTCACAAAGGAAAATCCCCCCATCTATGGATTTACACCGGATTGCAAATATCCGGTGGTATACAGTGAACGGGGACGGGCCGTTGTCCGGATCTTAGGTAAAAAAGACTGTCTGCAGCCATTTTTTAAATTTGTGAACCAGTATTTTATCGGGGCGAAAAATACAGGGGACCGGCTGGGCATTGACTTTTTCCACGAGGAATATGGGACCATGGAAATGCGCGGTTATAAGCTGGGATGCGCGGATGAAACGGTCAGCTTTGACGTGACACTCAGCTATCCGGGCGGTTTTTCCATTGGACAGGTCATGGAAAAAATCGGAGAGAAAGTGTCGGACTCAGGGCTTCACACAGAGCTGTTGACCAACTATGATCCGGTTATATTTGAAAAGGACAGCCCTATGGTAAAGGCGCTTCAGGAAAGCTACGAGATCGTAACAGGCCGGGACGGTACGCCGGTCACCACCACAGGCGGGACCTATGCAAAGGGGATGCCGGGGATCGTGCCCTTTGGTCCAAGCTTTCCGGGACAAAAGGGGATCGGCCATAATCCCAATGAATGGATGACCGTGGAGGACCTGATCTCTAATGCCAGGATATATGCATTGGCACTGTACCGTCTGGGACAGCTGTAAGAGGCCGCCATACCAATGAATCAGATTCAGATGGAAAGGAACAGAAACTATGTTGGAAATATGCTGCGGCAGCTACTATGATGCGGTTCAGGCCGCTTGTGGGGGCGCCAAGAGGATTGAGTTAAACAGCGGGCTGCATCTGGGCGGGCTTACCCCTTCCCTGGGCACCCTGGAGCTTGTGAAGGAGCACTGCGCTGTGAAAACAGTGGCAATGGTACGTCCCAGAGGCGGCGGATTCTGCTACTGCAGAGAGGACTTTGAAGTAATGGAAATGGATACCGGTCTTCTGGTCCGCCATGGCGCGGACGGGATTGCCTTCGGCTGTCTGAACCCGGATGGCACCATTAACCGGGCACAGAATGAACGGCTGATCTCCATCATCCATGAATACGGGAAGGAGGCCGTGTTCCACAGGGCCTTTGACTGTACGGAAGATCCCTACCAATCCATGGAGATCCTCATTGACATGGGGGTTGACCGGGTGCTTACCAGCGGACTTAAGGCCAAGGCAGCAGAGGGGGCAGCTCTTTTAAAGGAACTGCAGGCCATGTACGGAGACAGGATTGAGATCCTGGCAGGCAGCGGCATCAATGCAGGCAATGCCAGAAAACTGATGGAGGATACCGGCCTCACCCAGGTGCACAGTTCCTGTAAGGACTGGGTAAAAGATCCTACCACCATTGTGAACAATGTTTCCTATGCCTTTGGACCCGCGCCCAACGAGGACGCCTATGACGTGGTTTCAAAAGAGCTGGTGCGCAAACTGCTCATAAGTATAGGAGAGGCAGAGGAGACAGTGCTATGATTGCCAAATACAAGAAAAACATCATGGTGCGCAGGCTTATAACCATTGCGGCGGTTGTTGTCTCCGCACTGCTTCAGACCTATGTGATACAGGCATTTATCCGGCCTGCCAACCTTTTGTCCAGCGGTTTTACCGGCGTGGCAATCCTGATTGACAGGATTGCCTCTTTATATGGGCATAATATCTCCACATCCCTTGGAATGCTGGTCCTCAACATACCGGTGGCTTTTTTGTGCAGCAAAAGCATCAGTATGCGTTTCACCTTTTATTCTATGCTGCAGGTATTCCTTGCCAGTTTTTTCCTGAAGGTATGCCACTTTGAACCACTGTTTAACGATGTGCTTCTGGATGTGGTGTTCGGCGGCTTCCTGTACGGGCTCGCCATTGCCATTGCACTGCGCGGAAATGCCTCCACCGGCGGCACTGACTTTATTGCACTTTATGTGTCCAACAAGACCGGGAAATCCATTTGGGAGTATGTGTTTGCAGGCAACTGCGTTATCCTGTGCATTTTCGGGTATATGTTCGGATGGCTTTATGCCGGGTATTCCATCCTGTTCCAGTTTGTCTCCACCAAGGCCATTTCCGCCTTCCATCACAGGTATGAGCGGGTAACCCTGCAGATCACCACCACCCATGCGGAGGATGTGATCAAGGCTTACGTAAAAGAGTACAGGCACGGCATATCCTGTGTGGACGCTGTGGGAGGCTACAGCCACAGCAAAATGTATCTGCTCCACACAGTGGTTTCCTCCTATGAAGTGAATGATATCGTTCATCTGATGCGGGAGCAGGATCCGCATGTGATCGTAAATATGATCAAGACCGAGAATTTCTACGGCGGGTTTTACCAGGCGCCTATTGAATAAGGATGAATTGTTTCAATCCATTTTTTGACCTTTTTTTCATTCCACCTTTCCGGCAGCAATCCTTTTAATTTCTAATTCACTGCTCTTAAACATCTTTGTGATTGCTGCTGAGATAATTCTATCATTTCAAAGTGTATTTCTACAGAGTTTCCCAATCATTTATTTGATCCCATTTTATTGATTCCTCTTGCCATATGGAGTACAAAATGTTATCATACTATTTAGAGTACATATTGTAATCCAATTTGGAGGTGGGATGCAATGCAGCAGATATCAAATTGTGAATTAGAACTTATGAAAATAATCTGGGGCAGCAAAGGAAAAGCTTTGTACGCGGACCTTGTAAAAGCACTGGAGGAGAAGGGCACTCCCTGGACTAAAAACACGATCATCACCTTATGCTCAAGGTTAGTTGACAAGGGATTTTTGAAAACGAATAAGATAGGGCGCAGGAATGAATACACGTCTGTTATTTCCGAGGCAGAGTATCAAGCCACACAGACCCAGGATTTTCTCGAAAAGATCTATGAAGGCGATGCAAAAGGACTTGTAGCCACTCTGTTGCAAAAGGACTTGCTTTCCTGTGAGGAATACGAGGACTTAAAGCGTCATTGGGAAAGGAGCGGAGGCAGCAAATGAACGACATGCTAAAACTATGCTTGTCCCTATCCCTTTCCGGATCGATCCTTATTCTTGTCCTTTTTCTCTGCAGGCCTTTATTCAAATCAAATATGAGCAAGGTATGGCAGTATTATATTTGGCTCATTGTGATCGCCAGGCTGCTGCTCCCCTTTGCGCCGGAACACAGCCTTGTGGGAAATTTTTTTAGAAACCATGACCGCGCTGTTTTACGATCAGAAGGATCAAGGCTGCCCGGATTACATTTTGTGCCGCAAGCAGGAGATGAAGCTGCTCCAAATGATCTCCCCACTGACCCCCCAGCAGAAGAGGAGAGCTATTTCCCGTTGCGGATCATACAAGGCTGTCTTTTAACATTGGCACAAAACAGAGGCATAATCTGGCTGGCGGCCGCCCTTATGCTTCTGATCCGAAAGATCACCATTTACCAGAGTTTTATAAAATACATAAAAGCCGGTCGTTCTCCGGTTGACGACCTCCGCCTTTTAGAACAACTGGGACAGGCGGCAGAAGAAGCAAAGATCCATGGGGCGGTGGAACTATATATTAACCCCCTTATATCCTCCCCGCTGCTTATTGGCTTTTTTCACCCCTGCATCGTGCTGCCGGGAACAGATTATCCGGATTTGGACCTCCAATATACGATCAAACATGAACTGACTCACCACAAGCGGAAAGATATGTTTTACAAATGGCTTATGCAAACAACAATATGCCTGCATTGGTTTAACCCGCTTGTATATCTAATGGCGCAGGATGTCAACCGCCTATGTGAATTATCATGTGATGAAATGATCATCCGGCATTTGGACAAAAGCGCAATGAGGGACTATGGGAACACTTTGCTGGGTGCCGTAAAGACCAAAGGAAACTATCAAAACCCACTGGCTTCTGTTACATTAAATGAAAGCAGGGAATTATTAAAGGAAAGGTTGGACGCTATCATGAATTTTAAAAGACCATCTAAAATGAAAAAGATATTATCATTCCTCCTGACACTTACCATTTGTTTCGGCGGAGTATTTACCGGCGCTTACGCCGCAGTTCCTGATCAGTTACAGGGAAATGTCTCCGGACAGGAAGCTCAGTTACCGGGAAATGTCTCCGGACAGGAAGCCTCTGCAGAGGAGGCCGCCCAAAAGGAAGCCGGGGATGTAGTCATAAATTTATCCAGTAATGGACAAAACGCCATCACCAAATCAGGCAGTTTCGAGGTAAACCACAATCAGGCCTTAACTCTTGTCATCCAGTCTGATATCAAGGGAGGCACCGTTGATTTATTCCTCTTTTCACCTGACAACAAGGAACAGCGCATTACCCTTGGCGGCTCAGACGAGACTAAAACCATCGATCTTTCAGCCGGCAGATGGGCTTATAATTGCACCGGATTTTTTGAGAGCGGCAGGATCACCATTATAGGCGAAATAAAATAACCGGCAAAAAACAGGGTTATGCCGAAAAGTTAACATAAAATATTTATGTCAACTTTTTGGCGTTCCTTTATCTATCAATCCCATCTTAATGCTTTTATCTGTCATCTCACCTTTCACCTTCTACTCATTCATTTTCTGCTACATTTTACCAAATCTTCTTGACAATCAAATGGAAAGCATATATGATGTTAGTAACGAATTGTTATTAACATATTATTACTATCATTTCATCATTACCATCGCATTACTAACACCATATTACTATTACATCTATCCCGCATAATCCAAAGGAGGAGAGCGACATGGTTTACTCATTGGAAGATTTGAAAAAAGCATATAACAAAGGCCAACATTATAAATTCCTGTTTTTCTGGGGGCATACACCGGATCCCAGGGGAAGGATCACCGAGACCTGCCTGAGCCAGTGGTGGATGGCACGTTTTGAGATAGAAGGAATCACGTATTCCTGCGCGGAGCAGTTCATGATGGCGGAAAAGGCCAGGATGTTCCATGACAAGGAGATGCTTTCCCTGATCCTGGGCGCCAAACATCCCAAGGCCATGAAAGCCTATGGCCGCAGCGTCCGCAATTTTAATCAGGAAATATGGGAGAATTCGTGTTACGATATTGTGAAAAAAGCAAGCATGGCAAAATTTTCCCAGAACCGGGAACTGTGGGAATTTCTCCGTTCCACTAAAAACAGGATACTGGTGGAGGCCAGCCCAAGGGACCGCATCTGGGGTATTGGCATGGGAAAGAGTAATCCGGATGCCAAATGCCCTGTAAAGTGGAAAGGCAGCAACCTTCTGGGTTTTGCCCTGACCGAGGCCAGGGACATCCTGATGGAACAGGAAAAGGAGGGGTGACAGGAATGGGCAAAGACATTGGAATACTTGACCGGAACGGTCTGACGGAAGCCGAATTTTTAAAATCCTATGATCCCGGCCGCTATGAACGGCCTTCCGTGGCAGCGGACATGGCTATTTTCACGGTTTTGGAAGAAACAGAAGATAATTACAGGAAGCTTCCTGAGAAGGAACTGGGCATACTGCTGGTTCAGAGAGGGGTCCATCCCTATCTGGGCTCCTGGGCCCTGCCCGGCGGCTTTGTAAGGCCGGATGAGACCACGGAACAGGCTGCCAGAAGGGAACTTAGGGAAGAAACCGGGCTGGACCATGTGTATATGGAACAGCTGTATACCTTCAGTGATCCCGGGCGCGATCCCCGCACCTGGGTTATGAGCTGTTCCTATATGGCGCTGATCGACAGCTCCAAAGTCTTTATAACAGCAGGGGATGATGCGGACAATGCCCGCTGGTTCCACATATCCTTCCATCTGATGGATGAACATACGGATTATCCCGTTCCCGCGGATACGGAGGCGCCCAGAGTGATCCGTGTCCAGCATTATAAGCTGGAATTAACCGGAGGCAGTACCTGTCTTTCTTCTATCATTGAGAAATGCATTACCAAAACAGAGAACGATACCATCATTGACTACAGGATAACAGAAAACAACGGCCTGGCCTTTGACCATGCCAGGATCATCACCTATGCCCTGGAACGGCTCCGGGGAAAGGTGGAGTACAGCGGACTGGCCCTCCACCTGATGCCCTCTGAATTTACATTGACACAGCTGCAGCAGGTATATGAAGTGATTCTGGGGAAACGCCTATTAAAGGCAGCGTTCCGCAGAAAAGCAGCCTCCCTGGTGGAGGAGACGGATTCCTACACGGGGAACGAAGGCCACCGTCCATCCAGGCTGTACAGGAAAAAATGGAAGGAGATTTAAATGGACAGAAAAGCAATTGCCAGAGAAACACTGGAGATCATGAAACGGGGAACCTACGAAGCCCACGGAACGACAATTGATATTATAAAACAGCACAGGGCATCTGTTGACAACAGCCTCCTATTCACCCCGGAGCAGGCAGAGACCCTTGCAGCAACCTATGTGAAGCGGGAGCCGCCCGGCAGATTACCGGTGATGAGGACCATGAACTGCTCCACTGTGGATGCCGTTCTCCGGCTGTCACGGGAAGGGGCTGTGACCCCGGGGGTACTGAACTTTGCCAGTGCCAAGAATCCCGGAGGAGGGTTCCTAAACGGGGCAATGGCACAGGAAGAAAGCATCGCTGCTTCCAGCGGACTTTACCAGACCCTGACCAGGCACCCGGAATACTATCAGAACAACCGGAACTGCCCATCCATGATATACACCAATCACGCCATCTATTCACCTGAAGTGGTGTTTTTCCGCGATGGCCGGTTTGAACTGTTGGAGGAGCCTGTGACAGCTTCCGTGCTCACACTGCCGGCTGTCAACATGGGACAGGTAATGCAAAAGGGAGAAGATATACATAAAGGGGAAACCGCCATGTATGAACGGATGAAACTGGCCCTGGCCCTGTTCGTGCAGATGGACCACCGTCATCTCATTCTTGGGGCTTACGGGTGCGGCGTATTCCGCAATGATCCGCACAAAATAGCCTGCTGGTGGAAAGAACTGCTTATAGAATATTTTGCAGATACCTTTGACAGTGTGGTGTTTGCAGTTATGGACCGCTCTAAAAAGGGAGAGTGTCTGCGGGCATTTGAGGATATGTTTGGAGCGGATGGATCAGGCAGACCGTATGGAACACACTGACCCCGCAGTAAAACGCGATGGAGAGAGGAACTGCTATATGAAGCCCAAATTGACAGCGGCCCTGTGTCTGGCCGCGTTATTACCAGCGGCCGCAGTCACCATAGGGGCCGCAGCCATGATGGCTGCCGTTGATCACACGGCGGAAACCAATATTATTTCATGGTTTGTTGCGGATATGGACAATGATTCACTTGAAGAGCTTCTGGTTGTGGTCGGCAATGATCCAAATATGGTCCTGGATACAGGCGAAGCATACGGTGATCAAATAAAAATATATTCCGATTTTGAGATCACAGATCATAAACCAGTCGTAAAGGGAGAACCGGATCTGTCATTTGACCTCTCCGATATTAAGCCCATGAAGATACAGGCTGGGGATATCAATGGTGACGGCGTGGTGGAGATTGCCGTCTGCGTCTATAAAACTACAAAATTCCATCCGGTCCCGGCAAAACGGCCTTTTTTCTATGATCTTGCGGACGGCGGTTTGGAGCCGGTCTGGCTGGGTTCCCGGCTTTCAAGGCCCTTTGACCAATACATACTCCATGACATGGATGGGGATGGAGCGGATGAGATCATCTCCATAGAGAGGACGGAGCAAGGGGATATCTTATTTGCAGCGTACGACTGGAAGGGGTTTGGTTTTGAGGTAACAGCGGTTTCGGATGAAGTAAAGGAAGAAGCGTTTTTTTCAAATCATATAAACCATAAAGAGAAAAACATATCCGTAGCAATAGCAGGGGAGAGCTATATGCTCCGGCTGGAAAATGAAACACTTATATTAACCCAGGAGTGAGAGGAGATGAGAGGATGAATAAAAAAGCTTTATTGGTGCTGAGCATTGGAATGATACTGATATCTGTAGGCGCCTGTGCAGCTCATGAAACCAGTGAGCGGCTGAACAAAGAACCGGAACCTTCTGTGGTGGAAGAGAGCCTTCCTGAAAAGGATGGAAATGCGGACATACCCTCTGCCCCCGATCCCCAGCCCAAGGGCTCCCGGCAAGTGAAAATGAATCTGGATTTCAAACCCGGCTTTCATATTTCCAGTGAGGAATATAAACCTTTAACCATTGAGGCCAAGGTTCCCGCCTACTCACTTAATGCCGATCTGTCCAATATTGAGAACATGGACCAGTTTTCCAATCTGACCCAGGAGCAGAGGGCAATGATTTCAAAGAATGGTTTTGTGGTAACACCCACGGATTCTCAGCAGCTGTTCTACATCTATGAGGATAATACCTACAAAAAAATCCCCGGTTTTGTGACCGCGGATTCCGTTTTACAGCTCTATCACATCTTCTATGACTACTCGCTGCGTAATCTGGAAACCGAATTTTTGTGTGACGACCTGAACCGGCTTAACGAAAGCATGATAAGGGAGCTGACAAACGAATACCAGGATGCGGATAATATAGAGGTAAAGGATAGTATCCGCAAAATGCTGGGATATTTCGGAGTAGCCGGCCTGGCTCTTGGTCAAGAGCTGCCGGAGGATTTTCCGGCAGAGGCCGCAGATCTTGCAAGACAGGAATATGATCTGGTCCAGGCCGCGTCCGGGAAAGCTGCCTCCCCCATGTTCGGCTTTGATATTGAATATTCCCTTTTTAAGATAAGGGGGCACTATACCAGAAGCGATGAATTGGGGAAATACTTCCGGGCCATGAGCTGGTACGGCATTGTACCCATGCCGTTCTATGATGAAAAAGGGCAGAGGGATGAGGAATCCGCCATAAGGGCCATTGTGACCGTGATGGCTCTGTGCAAAGCACCTGCCGACAGCGGTGTGAAGCTGTGGGAAAATATCTACAGCACCACCAGCTTTTTTGCAGGAGAATCCGATGACATAACCCCTTATGAAGTTGCCCAGGCAGTCCAAACAGTCTATACAAATGAACCTGATATGAATCAAATCCCCAATAAGCTGGAGGATTTTTACCGCGAAGTGGAGCAGATGAGAAATGCGGATATCTTATGGAAGATGGAGGGGATCGTCACCCAGCCCCAGATGCGTTTTATGGGGCAGAGGTATATTCCTGATTCGGAAATCCTGCAAGAGCTGACAGAACCATACAAACGTCCCTTCCCATGTGGAATGGATGTATTTGCCGTATTCGGCTCGGAGCGTGCTGAGGAGATACTGGATGAAATCTACCAGCCGAAACAGCAGTGGGACAAATACGAGGAAAATTTCCGTAAGTTGGCGGACCAATTCCGTTCCCAGACCGTGGAGGAACAGACCGGCAATCTTTACAACGGCTGGCTGTACTGTCTGAAAAGCCTGACATCCAGAGTGGACAGCGGCTACCCCTTGTTTATGAGAAATACAGCCTGGGAGGACAAATCCCTGTCCACCGCCCTTGGAAGCTGGGCGGAAATACGTCACGATACCATACTTTACGGAAAACAGTCGGGAACAGAGTGCGGTGGTGACGAACCGCCGGAGATACTGGGATATGTGGAACCGAATCCTGAATTTTTCAACCGCCTCCTTTGGCTTACAACAGTTACAAGGGAAAATCTGTCCGACAGGGGACTTCTAAGCGACAGCATGAAGTATAAAATGCTGGACTTTGAGGATATGCTGGATTTCCTTAAAACTTGTGCCTGGAAGGAACTGAACGGTGAGGACCTGAGCCTGGAAGAACACTATTCCCTGCTGACCTACGGCGGCACGCTGGAGTATCTCAGCAGTTCCATAGCAGAGGCCAGCGACTGGTATCTGGTGGAGTCGGACACGGACAAACATATGGCCGTGATCGCTGATGTCCATACCAGTGACAGCGCCTATCTTGAGGCAGGTGTGGGAACTGCGGCTGAGATTTATGTGGCTGTGTCGCAGTATGGGAAAATTTATCTTACCAGGGGAGCTGTGTTTGATTATTATGAGTTCGTGTCCGGGGAACGGCTGACCGATGAAGAATGGCAGGAACAGCTCAAACAAAATCCGCCCCAGAGACCGCCTTTTACGGATTCATTTATGGATAAGACTTCCGGCGGGGAAGTTCCCGTGCCGGATGAACCGTATTCCACGGGATGTTAAAGCGCAGACGTTTATATTTCACACTGTTTGCCCTAATCATGGGAATGGGAGCCTTCATCCGGTTTAAGGCGGAACCGGATGAGGTCACCATTTCTATTGTGGGGGATATCATGCTTTCCAGGGGCGTACAGAAATACCTGGATGAATACGGCTATGACTATCCCTATGGAGATGTACGCCAGTGGTTTTTGAAGGATGACCTGACCATCGCAAACCTGGAGTGTCCCATTACAGAGAATGAAAATGCAGCCAACAAGGCCCGGCGTTTCCTGTTCAGGGCGGACCGGGAAAATGCCGCTTCTTTAAAACAGGCCGGATTCGACTGTATAAATCTGGCTAACAACCATTCCATGGACTACATGAGCGCCGGGCTTCATGACACCATGAAGTATCTGGATGACAGCGGCCTGGCCTATGTGGGAGCATCGGAAAATGCTTCCCTGAAACAGCCTTATATTTTTGAAAAAAACGGGATCCGGGTAGGTGTTCTGGCCTACAGCGCCCTTCCCCCGGAAGGTTTTTTCTTTCACGAGGAAAAACCCACGGTCCAATATATCAGTACCATGGATTTTTCCGGGCTGGAAGAAGATATCGCCGCTGTCCAATGTGATTTTTTAATCGTGTATTTTCACTGGGGGATTGAATACCAGCGGTATAAAAGCGATATGCAGGAACGGATTGCCAAGAAGGCCATTGACCTTGGGGCGGACTTTGTAGTGGGCGCCCATCCCCATGTGTTGCAGGAGCCGGAAATCTATAAGGACAGGTATATTTATTACAGTCTGGGAAATTTCGTGTTTGACAAACAGATTCCGCCGGGAACGGATGAAACCATGATCTTACAGATAACCGTGGGACGCCAGGGGCTGACGGGGGTAGAGGAGATCCCGCTGGTAATCCGGGAGGGGAAACCGGTATCCGGGTTACAGGGAACCTAAACCATTGACAGGCCCGCGGCCTTGCCTTACAGATATTTTTATATTATAATAAGATACATCAAACAAATGGAGAAACGGATCATGAACGCAGGTGAATTTTTTTCAAAGCTATTTGAGAATCCGGTCAATACAGTCATTACCGTACTTACCGTAGTGATCATCATTGAACTGATCAAGTATTTTAGCAACCGTAAGTAAACGAACGGCCTTAACGGCGGTATATGTACGACAGCAGAAGGGGCGGATCCATGCCGTCTTTGACTGGATACCGCCGTATTACGGTTTTTGATACCTTAACTTATCGCTATTTTGAAACAAAATAGTTGACATTTTCCATATTTCCCATTATAGTAAATTTTAGAATCAAGAAGATTTATGATCTTCATAAGCAAAGGAGTGGTTGTTATGTTGGCAAATCAGATGAATCAGGTGAAAACAAGATAACAGTGTAGATCAGACAGGGACTGGCGTACCATATGTTTTTTTACGCACGGCTTGTTGTCGTGTTTTTTTGTACCCTTTTTTACCTGTCAGCTTATGAAGGAGAATTAAGATTTGAATCAGGAAAATTGTATATTGATCAGCAGTGAGAAGAACTGGGTGGAGCAGGCGGCCAAGGACCAGCTCTGCGGCGTGGGCAGGCTGCCCGGTGTTATAAAGGCAGTGGGGCTGCCTGACCTGCATCCCGGCAAGATACCGGTTGGAATGGCTGTACTCAGCCAGGGAAGATTTTATCCCCATCTGATCGGGAATGATATTGGCTGTGGAATGAGCCTTTTTCAGTCGGAGGTCAGACAAAAGAAATTCAGAATGGATAAGTGGGTAACACGTTTAAACTCCATACGGGAGTTGGGAGACATCCCCTGTGATATTCCCTATGAGGAAAAATGCCCCTTCCGGGATTTCGGGACCATTGGCACAGGCAATCATTTTGCTGAATTCCAGTGCCTGGACCAGGTGTATGACGAAACTGCAGCAGGTAAACTGGGACTTATGGACGGAAAAGTCCTTCTCCTCATCCATTCCGGTTCCAGGGGCTATGGACAGGATATCCTTTCACGCTTTTATTCACCAGAAGGGCTGGAGGATGGGACCCCGGAGGCGGAAGCCTATCTGGCGGAACATAACAACGCTCTTTTATGGGCAGAGCGCAACCGGCTGGCGGTAGCGGCCAAGCTTTTGGATCATCTGGGTGTGGACAGCCAGGTAAAACTGTTAATGGACAGCTGCCACAATTATGTGGAGCAGACCAAAGAGGGATGGCTTCACAGGAAGGGCAGCGTATCAGCCGGACACCGGGCCGTGGTTATTCCAGGTTCCAGGGGAAGCCTGACCTACGTGTGTGTACCCGGAAAGGACACAGGCCTATCCCTGAACTCCCTTTCCCATGGAGCAGGGCGCAAATGGGCACGCAGTATCTGCAAAAGCAGGATTGACCGAATGTATGACCGCAATTCTATACGAAGCACAAAGTATAAAAGCCAGGTGGTGTGCCATGACACCAATCTATTGTTTGCAGAGGCGCCCGAGGCGTATAAGAACGTGGAACAGGTGATCGGATCACTGCAGGAATACGGACTGATCCATGTGGCAGCCACACTGCGTCCCCTGATCACATTTAAAGGGTAGGTGAGGGTATGAGAGTACAGATCAGTTCCGGGCAGGGCCCGGCGGAATGTGAGCTTGCAGTGGGATTATTGTTCAAACAGCTTCAAAGGGAGAGAACGGATATCCGCCTGATCCAAAGTGTCCGGGGACGCAATGCAGGTGGGTATTCTTCCATTCTGTTCGAGACAGAAGAAGATGTGCGGGAGTTGGAGGGCAGCGTACTTTGGGTATGCAAAAGCCCATTCCGCCCCGAGCACAAGCGGAAGAATTGGTATATTGACGTGAGCATGCTGGAACAGCTGCCGGATGTGGCAGAGGATATGCAGCTTTGCTTTGAAACCTTCCGCAGCGGAGGAAAGGGCGGACAGCATGTGAATAAGGTGGAGACAGGGGTGCGCGTTATCCATATCCCCACCGGGATATCGGTTGTGTCCACAGAGGCCCGGAGCCAGCACATGAATAAAAAGCTGGCCATAAACCGCCTGTGTGATATCCTTTCAGAAAAGAACCTGGAAAACAGGCAGAAGGAAAAGGAACTGGCGTGGCTGGAACACACCCGCCTGGAACGTGGAAATCCGGTGCGCATTTACGAAGGCATGAAGTTCATCAGGAGGAAGTGATCAGGTCTCTGTAAGCCCCATACCCCTCTGCCTCCATCCGGCTTAAGGGAATAAAACAAAGGGAGGCGCTGTTGATGCAGTATCGCAGTCCTCCCGATTCAATGGGACCATCGGAAAACACATGGCCCAGGTGGGAACCGCCTTCACGGCTTCGGATCTCCACACGGGTCATTCCATGGCTGTCATCATGGTGTTCCGTAACCGCCCCGGGATGGATGGGCCTTGTAAAGCTGGGCCAGCCGCAGCCTGAGTCAAACTTGTCATCGGAAACAAAGAGCGGCTCTCCGGTCACTACGTCCACGTAGATGCCCGGCTCCCTGGTTTCCCAATATTGACCGGAAAAGGGACGCTCTGTGGCTGAATTCTGGGTCACATCATACTGTTCCCGGGTCAATTTTTGTTTCAGGTCATTTACATCTGTGCGAATGCCCACTGTACCGTCCCGGCGCACCTTTAGGCGGTCAAGGCTGCTGAAATCAATATGGCAGTAGCCGTTGGGGTGGGCCTTGAGGTAGTCCTGGTGATCATCCTCCGCGGGATAAAAGCTTTTAAGAGTTTCAAACTCCACTGCCAGGGGTTTTTCATAATCCTTCTGCACCGCGGCTATGACGGTCAGGATTTCCGACATGTCCTCCTCGTCCGTATAATAGATGCCTGTCCTGTACTGGGTTCCCCTGTCATTTCCCTGCCTGTCCACACTTACAGGGTCAATGATCTTAAAAAACAACTGTGTCAGTATACGCAGTGTGACCACTGCAGGGTCATACACCACATGGACTGTTTCCGCAAATCCCGTCCTGCCGGAACACACATCTTCATAGGTGGGATCCTTCGTATTCCCATTGGCATAGCCGGAGATTGTATTAAGGACACCTGGAACCCTGGAAAAATATTCCTCCACACCCCAGAAGCATCCTCCTGCATAATATATTTCTTTTGGTACATTCATTGACCATTCCCCGCTTTCTTTGTGCTGGTGGATCCTATCATATAACGTAAGTGTCTCCATCTCCGCCGGTTATTATAACACAAGCGGCAAAGATGAAGTCAAACGTGTTTCCAGCGCTTACAGGAATCATTCCATTGACGCTCGGGGGTGGGCGGATCCCTATGTGACGGAAGATGAGATCAAGGAAAAGGTCTTAATCCGGTACTTCCCCCATATGGGAAGGATCCGGTAAACGCCGGATCCGGTAAAAGATAGACCCGCAAACAATCCGTTCTCATCCAAACCAGCCGCGGATTACGGTAAAGATACCGGCTGACTGTAAAAACAATACCGTCATCATGACAGGTGTCACATAGCGTATCATAAATGCGTACATTTTCTTGCGCTTAAAAACATTTCCATTTACTTCCATCTCCTCATTGATCCAGGATGGTTTAATGATCCAGCCCACAAAGATGCAGGTCAAAAGTGAGATAAAGGGCATCAGGAAGCTGTTGCTGATATAGTCCATCAGATCCAGCAGCTGGGCGGTCTGGCCGTTTGGCAGAGGCATTTCAAAGTAAAATACATTGTATCCCATACAGATGACCGCGGCAGCGCCCGCGAACAGGATGCCGATGATCAGGCTCATCTGCCGGCGGGATCTGTGAAACAGTTCCATGCAGTTGGCAACCAATGTCTCCATTATGGAGATACAGGAGGTCAGGGCGGCAAATGCCACCATGATAAAGAACACAAGACCGATCAGGGAACCGGCCTTTCCCATGGCGTCAAAGACCTTTGGAAGAGAAACAAACATCAGACTGGGGCCGGAAGCCATGCCTTCGGTGCCGGAGAACACGAACACGGCTGGAATGATCATAAGTCCTGCCAGGAACGCAACTCCTGTGTCGAAGAATTCAATCTGGCTTAGGGAACGGTTCAGATTAACCTCTTTTTTCACATAGGAGCCATATGTGATCATGATGCCCATGGAAACACTCAATGAAAAGAACAGCTGGCTCATGGCATCCAGAAGGATCTCCAGGAAACGCTTAAAAGTGATCCCTTCCAGATTGGGGATGATATACACCCCCAGCCCCTGAAGACCCGTACGTGTGACTCCGTTTCCATCCGTATATTTAAGGGTAAGGGAGAAAAACGCAATGCCCATGATCATGAAGATCAGTCCAGGCATGATGATCCTGGAAAACTGTTCAATTCCTTTTTCCACGCCCCGGTACACGATAAAGGCAGTGGCTGCCAAAAAGATCAGCATAAAAACCACCGGTGATGCCTTGGACGTGATAAAGGAAGTAAAATAACCGTCCTGTGCCGCTTCTGAACCGCTGGCAGTGAGATAAGCCACAATATACTTTGTGACCCACCCACCAATCACGGAATAGTAGGTCATAATCAGTGCCGGCACAAGAAAGGTAAGATATCCCAGGAAGTTCCATTTTTTGTTGATGGTGCCAAATGCCTTGAGGGCATTCTGCTTTGTCTTTCTTCCAATGGCCACATCTGTGGTAAGAAGGGTAAATCCAAAGGTCAGTACCAGCACAAAATATATGATAAGGAACAGCCCGCCCCCGTCCTTTGCGGCCAGGTAAGGAAAGCGCCATATATTTCCAACGCCCACCGCACTTCCTGCCGCAGATAATACAAATCCGATCGAACCGCTGAAACTGCTTTTCTTTTTGGTGTCCATAAAACTCCCCCATTTTTCATATGTTATAAAATTCAAACATGCTATAGTCTATCAGAAATGTCCCATAAATCAAACAGAAGAATGTTTCGCTAAAATAAACTTTTCAGGCAAAAAGTTTATTCTTAGTAGAATTTTAATGAAAGATGATGTATGATATTGTATTGGATATGTAAAATATACAAAAGTGTGTATTTTAAAGAAACTTTTAGGAGATCACAGGAGGTACTATGAACAAGATCAGTTTGCATATAGGCGACAGGATACGCATGTACCGGAAGGCCCGGGGACTGACCCTGCAGCAGCTGGCGGACATGATCCACAAAAGCCGTGCAAGTGTGAGCAAATACGAAAACGGGGAGATCACACTGGATGTTGAGACCCTGTGTGAGATAGCTCGGGTGCTGATGCTCAGCCCCGGGCAGCTGATGGATATCCAGCCCGCTCTTCCCAAAACAGCGGAGACAGCATTTCATATCCCTGCTAAAAGTCCCTTTTTTCAGGCGAAGCGGCTGTATTTTTATTTTTATGACGGCAGGTACAAACGTCTGAAGGATGGGATCATTGATATATATGAAAGGGAAAATGCCCCGGGCAACTATGAGGCCACCTTGTCCATCAGCGCTGTAACCCCTGCCGGAAGGAGCAGTGAGATCTATTACACCGGAAAGGTGGTTTACAGTGATATGCTCATCCGGTTCTCCTTTGTAAACCAGTGCAATGCCCTGGAGGAGGACCTGCTTTATATATTCAACCCATTGGAGATCAGGGATTCCACCGTGGGGCTGCTGTGCGGTATATCCAGCGCGGACCTGATGCCCTGCGCCTTTAAGTGCCTTGTGACCCTGACGCCCCAGGAACACACGGAGAATTTTAAGCAGCAGCTTCTGATCACCAAAAAGGAACTTCAGAAATGGCAAAAGCTGAATATGCTCATTGTGGACAACCGGGAACTGTAGTCCCTTTCGTTCCTGAATTGTAAAACTACCATGCAGAAATCTCAATAAAAACTTAAAGCTTGGCCTCTGTAAATATAGTATAATTGTAACAGTTCAAGGCGGCTTGCCTTCTTGACCGAAAAAACCACCCCAAAGGAGGAACAGGAATTGCAATCCCTCAGACAGATAAAACGCTCGCGTCTCATAGCCGCGGCCCTCATTGCCCTGGCTGCGCTTTTTGTCATATGGAACTTATATGACACGGAATTCCATTATACGAATACAGAGGAGGGCAGGCTGTCGGCCCTACAGGATTACATCCCCGGTACTGATTCCCAAACCGGGAAGGTCGGCCCTGATGATCCCCTTCAGGTGATCGCCTGGCAGACTGCCAACAACCGGCTGTTTATTTTCTATGCCGCAAAAAACAGGGACAATGTACACGGGATCCTGCACCTTCAAAAGGGGATAAACGGCAAATACAGGCCTGTGAACGCAAGCATAACGCCTTTTCCTTTTACCTCCGGTGTGTACAGTGAAACCCTGTGGGTGAAAGGAACGGACTGGAGTCCTGTGATACTGGCCGGGGACGGCTGTGAAACCATTGATTCATTCCAAGTGGAATATGGGGCAGGGATCGCGGAGGACGGGATCCAGGACACCGTTACAGCCAGTATGACCTATCCGGTGGAACAGGGGGATTTCCTCTGGCTGCTGGACAGGAAGGAACTGCTGGAACAGCTGGGGCTTGCAGGGAAGGACCCTGTCCGGATCTCAGTGAACACCATCCGCCTTCTGGATACGGATGGCGGGGACGTCACCGGCCAGTACACGGATGATCTTGTCAATGACAGCTGGAGCAGCAGCAAGGGGACTGCAGAGATGGGCATGGTGTATGTGTTTATAGGGATCACCGCAATATTGGGAGTGATCGTTGTCCGGTATTTTTTAACAAATGATAAAATAAAATCAAAAAGGGACAGGAATTGAGGTATCGTATGCGAAGCAGAAGAAAGAGAAAGAACAAGGGCAGGGCAGCAGCCATTGTCATAGCTGTCCTGGCTGTTGCCGCCGGTTTGGCCGGTGGTTCCTATTACTATATACAGGGCCTGAAAAAGGCGGAAATTCCTGCCCCGGATGAGTTGTTTGCCCAATACACCTCCTACCTGGCCCATGGCAGATACGAAGATATGTACGATATGCTGGATGAGCAGAGCAGGCAGGAGATCAGCCTGGAGGATTTTGTCATCCGCAACAAAAACATATATGAAGGCATCGAGGCCGGTAATATCCAGTCACAGATCAGTGCAGTGGAGGAGCCAAAGGAACATGTGGCAATTGTCAGTTACCAGATGAGCCTGGACACAATTGCAGGACCGGTTTCCTTTCCCAACCAGGTAACCTTTGTGAAAAGCCGGGAGGACAATCTTTACCGGATGGCCTGGAGTGACCGTGTGATCTTTCCTGAATTCGGGAGTACGGACAAGGTGCGGGTGTTTACGGAAAAGGCGGAGAGGGGACAGATCTACGACAGGAACGGAACACTTCTGGCAGGAAAGGGAACCGCCTCCCTGGTGGGCCTTGTTCCCGGTAAAATGCAGGAGGACCCATCCTCCGATTTGGAGCGGCTGTCTGAACTTTTAGGCATTTCCACTGAAAGCATAGAAAAAAAGCTGAGCGCCGGATGGGTCAAAGATGACTCTCTGGTCCCCATTAAAACCCTGAAAAAGGTGGATGAACTGAATCTTCAGTCCCAGTATCCCACTGAATCCAATGTGCAAAACCGTGGGCTTCAGGATACACTTCTTGCCATTCCCGGGGTGATGATCACCGACACCCAGGTGCGCACATATCCCCTGGGCGAGCAGGCCGCCCATCTGGTGGGGTATGTGCAGAATGTCACTGCAGAGGATCTGGAAAAACATCCGGGAGAGGGGTATCTGACCGACAGCGTGATCGGACGGAGCGGAATGGAGGCATTGTTTGAAAAGGAGCTAAAGGGGACCAATGGCTGTACGGTGGCCATCATACGGTCCGATGGTTCCCTGAACCGGAATCTGGCATCCATTCCCAAACAGGATGGGACGGATATCACGCTGACCATTGACAGTGATCTTCAGCGCATAATTTATCAGGCATTTGAGACAGATAAAAGCTGTACCGTGGCCATGGATCCATGGACCGGTGAAGTCCTTGCCCTGGTAAGCACTCCGTCCTATGATAACAACGACTTTATCCTGGGGATGTCCCAGGATAAATGGGCCGCCTTAAATGAGGATTCCCGCAATCCTCTGTTAAACCGTTTCAGGCAGAAGTTCGCCCCCGGCTCCTCCTTTAAACCCATCACAGCAGCCATTGGACTGGCTTCTGAGACCCTGGATCCAAATGAGGATTATGGGAATGAGGGCCTGAGCTGGCAGAAGGACCGGAGCTGGGGGAGCTATTACGTTACCACCCTCCATGAAACCGATCCGGCCAACCTGGAAAACGCCCTGGTGCTTTCCGATAACATTTATTTCGCAAAGGCGGCCCTGAATATCGGCTATGACACCTTTGCAAAGTCTATGGACCGGCTGGGCTTTGGTCAGGAGCTTCCCTTTGAGATCGCTGTGGCCAAGTCCCAGTACTCCAATACCGAAACCATTGAGACGGAGATCCAGCTGGCGGACAGCGGATACGGGCAGGGACAGGTATTGGTAAATCCCATTCATCTGGCCTCCCTGTATACCATGTTCCCCAATCAGGGCACCGTCATAAAGCCCCGGCTGGTATACGAAGCCGGAATGGAAGCCGAACCATGGCTGGACCGTGTATTTACGCCGGAGATAACAGACCGCATTGCAGAGGGCATGAAAAAGGTTGTTTCCTCTGAACACGGCACCGGGCGCGCCGCCTTTCGCTCTGACCTGGAGCTGGCGGGAAAGACGGGAACAGCGGAGATCAAAGCGTCCAAATCAGATACCTCCGGTACAGAGCTGGGCTGGTTTGCCGTATATACCACGGATCCCGGACTCACAACCCCGGTGCTCCTGGTAAGCATGGTGGAGGATGTAAAAAACGCGGGCGGAAGCGGACTTGTGGTGAGAAAGGATAAGGCGGTGCTGGATGCCTATATTCCTTCAAACTAAGGCTAAATGAAACTCAAAATGAATCCAGAAACTTCCTGACCAGTGAAATAGCTGCCCCAGGGGCTGCGGAATCCTCTGTAAAAACACTGCGGCGCAGATATACGGGGGAGGATTTAAAGGGGCATTCCTCATTGACATACCGGGTCAGAAGGGAAAAATCCTGATCCTCCATGAATCTCTGCAAATATCCTCCGATCACATATTCGCAGTCCAGCAGCATACGGATATTGCTGATGGCAAGTGCAAGGTCATGGAGGTAATGGTCCCAGATTACGGCGCGTTCCCTGCTGCCTGCGCGAAGGGCAGAAAAGAACCCTTTAAGGGCTTCCCCTGCCTGAAGCTGCAGTGCATAGGCGGAACAGTAGGCTTCAATACAGCCTTTCTTTCCACAGTAGCAGGAACGTCCTCCCGGGTACAGTCTCATATGTTCAATGACGTTGCTGCTGAGCGCGTGGCCGCGGTGCACCTGGCCGTTGATGATCAGCGCTCCTCCAAAATTGCGGGTCAGCAGCAGGAGCACGGCATCCTTCAGATCCTTTTGGGCCCAGACCTCTGCAGTGGCTGAAGCTTCCGTATCGTGGATCATGGTGCAGGGATATGGGATATGCCTTTTGATCTCCTCCAAGGTCAGATCCGTACAGTCCAGGATCTCTCCATAGATAACCGCGGTCCCGTCAGCGGATACAAGCCCCTGCAGGGCAATGGACACCCCAAGGACCTGATCCTGCCGGTAGGGCGTGAGGGAGACAAACTCCCGGACCGATGTGCCCAGCTGCTCAAAGTACGCAGATGTGCGGGCAAAGGGAATGGGAAATTCCTCCGCCTTTAAGATCTTGCCATACAGATCCGCCATAACAATTCCATATGATTCTTTTAGCAGGATGACTCCAACGGAAATACGCGCATCCGATACAAAGCAGTATATCTGCGCCTTGCGCCCACCGGTGGATTCATAAAGCCCCCTGCGTTCAATTAATCCCAGGTTTTCAAATTCCTTCAGGTTCTGTGTCACTGTGGGCAGGCTCATGGAGAGCTTACGGCTGATATCCTGCTTGGAGATCTCTTTGTGCTCATAAACAATCCGCAGGACCCTGCGGCGGTTGGTAACACGCAGCTCTGAGGAAGTCACCGATGAAGTTTCAGCTGACATCATTTAATACACTCCTTTTGCAATTCACTTTTATAAAAGTTGACATTCTTATTTTACCTGTAAATGTCCCCAAAGTAAAGCAGTAAGATGCCCCGTACACCAAGAATACGCCCCAGTTCCCACGCCCCTGTTCCCATGTCCCAGTTCCCATCTCCCAGTTCCCACGCAAAAAGAGATTGACATTACATCCCTCCCGTGTTATTGTTAATTCAGATAAGCAAAGTACTTTTGTATAAGTTATTTTTCAAACTGTTTTATGATGAAAACAGGGAAAGGAATGTTTGGATGAAGGGAAATTACTTTTTAGGGGACAAAAAGTTCCGGCTGGATGAGATCCCTGTACCGGAAACAGGGGAACATGATGTGCTGATCCGCGTTGCCGCCTGCGGTATCTGCGGCACGGACGTACATATTTATCACGGGAGCAAAGGTTCGGCCGAAGTGCATCCTCCGGTGATCCTTGGACATGAACTGGCCGGGGTTGTGGAAAAGACAGGCAGCGCCGTCACCACGGTAAAGCCGGGAGACCATGTCACTGTGGATCCCAACAGCTATTGCAGCAAATGCCATTACTGCAAGATTGGGAAAAAACAGGTCTGTGAAAGCCTCTACGCAGTGGGCGTCAACAGGGACGGCGGTTTTGCCCAGTACTGTGCCGTACCGGAGACGCAGTGCTATCAGCTTGACAAAGAAATCCCCTTAAAGTACGGCGCCATGACAGAGCCTTTGGCCTGCTGTATCCACGGGATTGACCGGATCGGTCTGGTGCCCGGCAACACTGTCTGCGTTATCGGGGGCGGTGCCATCGGACTTATAATGGTTCAGCTGGCAAAACTGTCAGGCGCTTCCAAGGTGGTTTTAAGCGAGCCGGTGTCCATGAGGCGTGAGATCGGAATGAAAGTGGGTGCGGACGCGGTCATTGACCCGGTGCACGAGGAGATCGGACAGCGGCTGACAGAGATCCTGGGAACGCCGGGAGCTGACGTTGTCATCGAGTGCGTGGGAATACCGGCCGCAGCGGAACAGGCGTTTAAAGCAGCGGGTAAAGGGGCTGTCATTCTGCTTTTCAGCGTACCCAGTCCCGGTTCCACCTACGCCATGCATCTGGAGGAGATCTTCCAAAAGGAACTGACCATTGTGGGGTCCATCATTAATCCGGATACCCACGGCCGCGCTGTCGCCCTTATTAACAGCAATGCCATTCAGCTGGAGCCTCTGATCACCCATTCATTTCCGCTGGACCAGCTGGAACAGGCGATCCTGGCACAGCAAAGTTCAGAATCCATTAAGGTGATCGTTGAACCATAACATATAATCGAACAGAAATCCACTTGGTCAAAGGACCTCCGCTTTCCCATATCTGCACCCATACGCAGACATGGGAAAGCGGAGGTCCTTTTATATTTATCCTATCCCGCCTTATACGGTGTATATAGTTTATAAAATATTCAGAAATCCTTCATTGACATTGCAGTCAGTGCTATGATAGTATAGTCCACACAGTGAATAGTAAAATATACGGACTAATTGAGGAGGATAACCTATGAACCATCCAAGCGTGAGAGAGCAGTTACGACAGTTTTTTGATATTATGGATTCCATTGAAGACCTGTATGAAACCTACGCCAAATCAGTGGGGCTGACCTATGCCGGCCTTCTTGTGCTGGATATCATATATGACACGCCTGAAAACTGCACCCAGAAATTCATCTGCGAACAGCTCCATTTTCCAAAGCAGAGCGTCAACCAACTCATACGCGGACTGTTGGACAACGGTTACGTGGAGATGAAGGAAATGGACTTTGACCGGCGCAATAAGGTTATCAAGTTTACCCCATCCGGCCAGGAGTACGCAGACCAGGTAATGGGGCGCCTGATGGAGGCGGAAGAGGCTGCCATGGGTCAGCTTTCCTTTGAACAGAGACAGGGGCTGCTCCAATTGCTGCAGATCATGAAACATGGTTTTGAGAAAAATATATAAAGGAGAATTATTTAATGCTAAAACTAATGGTTTTTTTGAAACCATACAAAAAATGGACTGTTTTTATGTTCCTGCTCCTGTTCATTCAGGTATTGGGAACCCTGTATATTCCAACCCTTACCGCAGGTATTGTTAACAGCGGGATCGTGGCAGGCGATCTGAACTATGTGCGTGAAACCGGGGTTTTTATGCTGGTTGTCGCCTTATTCACTGCAGGCGTGTCCATTGGAGGCACCTACATTTCCACCTATATTGCAACCGGGATGGGAAGTGATATACGCAAACGCTTATTTTTCAAAGTCCAGTCATTTTCCGCAAATGATTTTAACCGGTTTGGTGCAGCTTCCATGATCACCCGCAGTACCAGTGATGTGGTCCAGATCCAGCAGGCATTTTCAGCCCTGGTCCAGATGCTGCTTCCCGCTCCCTTCATGACCATTGCCGGGCTGATCCTGGCTTTTTCCAAGAACAGGCTCCTGGCCTTCATCATATTGGGGCTTATGATGTTCCTGATCGCTTTTTCCGCAATTGTGATCACCAGGGTAACCCCTATGTTTGAACATCTCCAGACCCTGATGGATAAGATCAACCGTACGGTCAGGGACAATATCATCGGCGTAAGGGTGATCCGGGCCTTTAACCGTACCGGCCATGAAAAGGCAAGGGTGGATCAGTCTTTTGCAGATTACGCCAAAATTGCCATAAGAGCCAACAAGTTTTTTGCCTGCGTACTTCCCATGGTCATGGGTGTAATGAGCCTGTGCACCCTGCTGATCCTGTGGTTTGGCGGGAAACAGGTGGCTGCCGGAAACATGCAGATCGGTGATATCATGGCGATCATTGAGTATGCAGTGCTGATCCTCATGTATCTGATCATGGGGGTTGCCGTATTTGCCATGGTGCCCAGGGCCCAGGCCTGTGCACAGCGCATCAATGCGGTTCTTGATATGGAGCCCGAAATCTCAGACAACGTTGTTTCAGGCAAGGTCGTGAAATTAGAGGATCCCGTTTCCCATGGGGAAGTGGAGTTTAGAAATGTCACATTCCGCTATGAACACGCGGAGGAGGATGTACTCCATGGTATCAGTTTTTCCGTCCGCAAAGGCCAGACCACCGCAATCATCGGGGGGACCGGCTCCGGCAAGTCCACCATTGCCAGCCTGCTGATGCGTTTTTATGATATACAGGAAGGCAATATACTGATCAAAGGAAGAGACATACGGGAGTACGGTCAGCGGGAACTGAGGGATATGATCGGCTATGTGCCCCAGAAAGCGTTCCTGTTCAGCGGGACCATTGCCGATAACCTGCGCCATGGAAAAAAAGATGCCACGGACCTGGAAATGCACCATGCAGCCGCCATTGCCCAGATTGATGATTTTATCCGTGAACATAAAAAGGGCCTGGATGCTCCCGTATCACAGGGGGGCGGCAATTTTTCCGGCGGACAAAAACAGCGTCTGTCCATTGCAAGGGCTGTTATAAAAGAACCGGATATCTTCCTGTTTGACGACAGCTTTTCCGCCCTTGATTTTAAGACGGATGCAAAGCTTCGCAAAGCGTTAAAGCAGGAAGTAAAGGAGAGTGCTGTTATCATTGTGGCACAGAGGATCAGTACCATTACCGATGCGGACCAGATCATTGTTCTGGATGAGGGCCGGATCGTTGGAAAGGGTACCCATGAAACATTGATGGCAGACTGTTCCGTGTACCAAAACATTGCCCAATCCCAATTAAGTCAGGAGGAATCCGCATGAGTGAGGAAAAAGACATCCTGGAAAGCCAGAGTTCCATTGAATTGTTTGGGGATGAAATGTCGGCTGACCGGGCCCAAAATATCAAAGGCACGGCAAAACGTTTTTTCAGGGATCTGATGAAACAGAGAGCCAAGATACTGGCAGTGGTTCTCTGCATCATAGCCGCCGCCGTGTTTAATATCATCACGCCTGCCCTGATCGGCCAGGCCATCAACCAGATTTATGACGGCATAAAGAATGCCGTATCCCAGGGCACCGCCTTCCAGGTCAACGTGTCCACCATGGGTAAGATCATATGGGTGATCGCAGTGCTTTACCTGTTCAGCGCCCTGTTCAGTTTTCTTGAACAGTATATCATGGCCAGCATTTCCCAGGACATCTCCCTGTCCATGCGCAGGTCCATCAGTGAAAAACTGAACCGGCTGCCTCTTTGTTACTATGATACCCACAAGAAAGGAGATATCCTGAGCCGTGTCACCAGTGACCTGGAAAAGGTGGCGGACACATTGCAGGAAGGCTTAAGCCAGCTGATCACATCCGTGGTGACCATTGCGGGGGCATTTATCATGATGATGGTGATCAGCCCCTCACTGACCATGATCGCCCTGGGCAGCATTGTGGTAAGCGTGGTCACAGCAGCCCTGATCTCCCTTAAAACCAACCGGTATTATGCAGCGAACCAGGCTGCTCTGGGGGAGTTGAACGCCAGCATTGAGGAGGCATTTACGGGAAATGCCATTATTAAAGCATTTAACCTGCAGGATGAAATGGTAAAAACCAATGACGAACTCAATGACAAGCTGCAGAAGGAATCCACAAAGGCACAGTTCATCACCTACGCCATCACGCCCCTGGTGCGTTTTCTGGGGCAGATCGGCTATGTCATCATTGCTGTGCGCGGCGCTGTATCCGTTATCAGCGGCACTATTACAATCGGTGAAATCCAGGCCATCTTCCAGTATATCAATCAGATTACCGAGCCGGTTACCCAGCTGTCCTATATAATAAACCGACTGCAGGGTGCAATCGCATCAGCGGAGCGGGTTTACCAGATACAGGATGAACTGGAGGAGATACCGGACACTGCCAAAGAACAGCTGCTGCCGCAGCCAAAGGGAAATGTTTCCTTTGAACATGTACGGTTCGGATATCACAGGGACAGGATTTTAATGGAGGATATCAATATCTCGGTCCGGGCAGGAAGCAAGGTGGCCATTGTGGGGCCAACCGGAGCAGGCAAGACCACCCTGGTAAATCTGCTGATGCGCTTTTATGAACTGCAGGGAGGTAAAATAACCATTGACAATGTCAATATCAATGAAATGAGCCGCAGGGAGCTGCGTTCCATCCTGGGTATGGTTTTGCAGGACACATGGCTTTTTAACGGAACCATTGCGGAGAATATCGCATACGGGCGAAGCGGGGCAACCGGTCCGGAGATCCGCCAGGCAGCAAAAGCAGCCAGGATCGACCACTTTATCCGTACCCTGCCCCAGGGTTACCAGACCATGGTGGATGATGAGCTCCTTGGCATGTCCGTGGGACAAAAGCAGCTCCTTACCATTGCAAGAGCCATACTCGCGGACCCGTCCATCCTGATCCTGGATGAGGCCACCTCCAGCGTGGATACCAGGACAGAGATCGAGATACAAAAGGCAATGGGGAACCTGATGAAGGGGCGGACCAGTTTTGTCATCGCCCACAGACTTTCCACCATACGGGATGCGGATCTGATCCTGGTCATGCGGGAGGGCACCATCATTGAACACGGTACCCATGACGGCCTAATCAGGCAAAGAGGGTTTTACGCGGACTTGTACAACAGCCAGTTTGCTGCAAAAGCTTCGTAAGTTTTAAGAGAATTACCCCTTTTCACAGAAGCTGCAAAATGATAAGATAATGTAAAAAAGGAGTTTTGCATGTTTCCAGTGAGTACCTATGAGGAAATCGTTAAAAAAGAACGGGAATTAAACGAAAAACATATTATTGTCCTGCTGTTTGTCCGTCCCAGCCTTCCGGGAGCCCGGGAAATCGTGGAGGAGTTCAGCTATCTTTATTATAACTCCAGCAGGTACTGCTCCATCTATGCTGTGGGATATACCAATGACCCGGAGACAGGCGGCGGCTACCGGAAGGTCTATGAGATCGGCAGCAGTGCGTGGTATTACAGCGACAGGGTATTTGTGGATTTTAAAAGGCAGCTGGAGCGGCGCCTGAAGTGGAGGTACAGCGGGGAGATCGAGGCTATCATCCTTCAAAGCAACCCGGATGGGAGAGAGATCCTGAATTTTCAAAATTATGTGGCCATTGACGTGAACTACGGGATCAGGAACGGGTATCTGGATTCATTCTCACGTTTTATGGAATCCCTGGTGCGGTATTCCGAGGTGCAGGTAGAAGCCGCCCAGGTGGTAAAGGATCTCAGGAAACAGACATTTCATCTGGGTGATATGATGGGGGAGGCCATTGAGGAAAGCAAGCGGATTCCGGGCCCCTTAAAACGGATTCTAAAGGACCGCTTGTTTTACCGGACCTCCCGGTCTTATTAATCCGTGTACGCTCGGATTGATCCGTGTACGCTCGGGAGCTTACCGGCCCCCATCTTTGCATCTGATCTTGCCGGAGTACACACCCATGTTTGGAGGAAGCATGTATCATATATTGATCGTAGAAGATGACAACACCATAACCAATGTTCTGAAACGCACACTGGAAAAGTGGAATTACCAGGTGGCGGCAGTCACTGACTTCAGCCGCGTCCTGGAACAGTTTGAACAGACAGCGCCGGATCTGGTCCTGCTCGATATTTCGCTTCCCTTTTTTGACGGCTACTACTGGTGCGGCCAGATCCGCAGACTAAGCCAGGTGCCTATCATTTTCATATCCTCTGCCTCGGATGATATGAACCTGGTGATGGCAGTAAATCTGGGGGCGGATGATTTCCTGGCCAAGCCCTTTAAACTGGAAGTGGTTTTGGCGAAAATACAGGCGCTGCTGCGCAGGACCTATACATTTAATGAACAAAAGACCGTACTGAGAGCGGGTGCTGCTGTCCTTAACATAGGAGACGGATCCCTGGCCTCAGGCAGTGGAAAACTGGATCTGACCAAGAATGAACTGCGGATCATGAAATGTCTGATGGAGCAGAAAGGCCGGGTGGTATCCCGGGACAGCATCATCCGGTATTTGTGGGAGAGCGAACATTTTATCGATGATAATACCCTTACCGTTAATATGACGCGTCTTCGCAAAAAACTGGAAAGCATCGGGTTAAAGGGACTGATTGAGACAAAAAAGGGACTTGGGTATCTTCTGTCTGAAGCAGGAATCTGCAACGAGGCAGCTATGAGGCAAGAGGAGGTAAGGTCATGATCTCCCTCTTTTTTTCGTATTGTAAAGAACGCACACCCTTTCGTTTTCCAATGATCCTTCTCCTTCTAGTCACTGTAATCTGGTGGCTGCAGGACCTTCCGTGGCAATCCATGACATATATCCTCCTGCTCAGTTCAGCCTGTGTACTCACCTGCACGATCCTGGATTTCTTAACCGATCTGCGAACCTGCCGCAGGATCCGGGAGCTGACGCTTCAGGCGGAGAATGGACTATTTCTGCCTCCGCTGCCTGCTAAAGATGAAGATGGCAGGAATGAAGAGAAGAAAAATGAAGGGGACAAAAATAAAGGGGGCCTTGAACAAACAGGAGTCCCTGCCGGTGGAAAAGATGAACAATGGATCCATCTGGTCCGTCTCTGGCAGCAGCGCTGCAAGGAGGAAAAGGAGAGGAGCAGGGAAGAAAAGCAAAAGAACAGCCGATATTATACTCTATGGTCCCACCAGATCAAAACACCGGTCTCCGCCATGAATCTGCTGCTTCAGGAGGATCAGGTGGACCGCCAGGCAATGGAGCAGGAGCTGCTGAAGGCTGAACAGTATGTGGATATGGCGCTGCAGTACCAGCGTCTGGACCAGGCCGGCCGTGACCTGGTATTAAAGGAATACAGCCTGGATTCCCTGGTCAAAAAAGCAGTCCGGCAATGCGCCCCCATTTTCATCTATAACAAGACCGCGGTCCATCTAGAGCCGTTAAAGGGAGCCGTGCTCACTGACGAAAAATGGTTCCTGTTTGTCCTGGAACAGATTCTGTGCAATGCCATAAAATACACCCGGCAGGGGGACATACGCATCTATGTAACCGGATCTGAGCATATGGCTGCCTCCGGCGATTGGGCCGGGTCTGAACTGGTGATCGAGGACAATGGCATAGGTATACGCAGGGAAGACATCCCCAGAGTGTTTGAATGGGGGTATACCGGATATAACGGACGGCAGGAAAAACGTTCAACAGGCATTGGCCTGTTCCTCTGCCGCCAGGCCATGGAAATGCTTGGACAGACCATCCGCATCGATTCCCGGGAAGGAGAGGGGACGCGGGTATATCTCGGCTTATCCGGAAGCCTTTCAAAAATGTAAGGTTCAAAGGGAAAAATGTAAGCTGCTTCTATGGCAGCTTTTTTCCATGCTTTCTATAATAGGAGACACAATACAGATACAGGAAAGATTGGAGGTAACTATGTCTCTTTTGGAAGTCAGACACTTAAAGAAAGTATATACCGCCCATTTCGGCGGTGTGAAGGCAGTGGCCCTGGCAGATATTGAGTTTTCCGTGGACCGCGGGGAATACGTGGCCATCATGGGAGAATCCGGTTCCGGAAAGACCACCCTGTTAAATATTCTGGCAGCCCTGGATAAACCCACTTCAGGCAGCATCATGCTGGATGGAAAGGATATGTCAAAGATCCCGGACAGCCGTATGGCCGCTTACCGCCGGGATAACCTGGGATTTGTGTTCCAGGATTTTAACCTGCTGGACACGTTTTCAATCAAGGATAATATTTTCCTTCCCATGGTTCTGGCAAGAAAGGATTACCATGAAATGGAGGAACGCCTTGCGCCTCTTGCAAAGCAGCTTGAAATTGAGGACCTTTTGGAAAAATTCCCTTACGAGGTATCCGGCGGACAGAAGCAGAGGGCGGCAGTGGCCCGCGCTTTGATCACAAAGCCGCGGCTGCTTCTGGCAGATGAGCCCACCGGAGCCCTGGACTCCCGGGCAGCAGACGGACTCCTGCGCATTTTTAAGGCAGTGAACCGTTCCGGACAAACCGTATTCATGGTAACCCACAGCACCAGGGCAGCCAGCCATGCTGGCCGTGTACTCTTTATCAAAGATGGGATCATCTTCCATCAGCTCTACCGCGGAACCTGCACCAATGAGGAAATGTACCAGAAGATATCCGACACATTAACGGTTCTGGCCACCCGCAAAAGAGGGGAGGAACGTGATGAACAGCGTGCATAACTTCCTTTTCTATCCAAGGCTGGCCCTCACCAATATGAAAAAAAACGCAAGTATCTACAGACCCTACCTGCTGGCTGGCGGCCTGCTGGCCGGGCTTTTATATGTTCTGGATTCCGTGGGGGTCATGGTGGAAAAAAGTCAGATGGCCGGCAAGGATATTATGCAGGTGATTGTTGAAATCTGTGGAAATATCTGTATGTTATTTGTTTTCCTGATCCTGTTTTATATCAACAGCTTTGTGATGAAACGAAGAAAAAAAGAATTCGGCCTGTTCTGCGTCCTCGGCATGGAGAAAAAGCACCTTGGCTTTGTTCTGTTCTGGGAAGTGCTGATCGGATTGACCGCCAGTCTTTTGTCAGGTATCATAATAGGCGCCTTGTTCTCCCAGGCCATGTTCCTGCTTTTGCTAAAGCTGGTGGAACTGCCCGGAAAACTGATGTTTACCATCCCATTCCAGTCGGTGGGCAGGACCTGCCTGATCTATGGGACTGCATTTTCCATTGTCTTGGTGTATGATCTGATCAGCGTGTCCAGGGCAAATCCCATCCAACTTTTAAAAAGCAGCGAAACGGGAGAGCGGGAGCCAAAAACCAGATGGTTTATGGCAGCTTCCGGCACAGCAGCCCTGGCGGCAGGGTATGGGATCGCCATCCACACCCGGACTGCTTCCGGTGCGCTCCATTTCTTTTTTCCCTCCGTCATACTGGTCATGGCCGGGACCTATTGCCTGTTCCAGGCGGGCAGTGTGGCAATCCTGAAAACCCTGCGCAAAAAGAAGGATTTTTACTACAAACCGGAAAACTTTGTGGCTGTATCCGGTATGATCTACCGCATGAAGCAGAATGCGGCAGGCCTTTCCGGCATCTGTATCCTGTCCGCCGCAGTACTCATTACCCTTTCCACCTGCGCAAGCTTATATGTTGGGGAGGAGGATATATTAAGGAACCAGTATCCCAGGGAAATCTCCCTGTATGCAGGGGCAGAGAACGCTGAATCTTTGCCTTCCGGCGTTTTGGATCATGAAAACGCCCATCAGCCCCAACAGGTACCGGAAGCCATCCGGTCAGCGGCCCGCAGCCTGGCCCTTGAACATAACTGTGAACTTGAAAACATGATGGATTTCTATCAGCTTTCCTTTAATGCAGACTACAATGGGAACCGGATCAGGGCAGTCCGCGGCTATGATCCGGGCACGCTTATGGTTTACGTCCTGACCCTTTCGGATTATAACCGGAACAATGACGGAAATGCGATCCTGGCTCCCGGTGAGGCAATGTACTACGCGCCTGCCGTGACCCTTGGAGATTCGGTGGATCTCTGCGGCCTGGGTTACCGGATTGCCGGGCGTTTGGAGGAATTTGATATAACTCAGCTGCCGGGTTTTGCAACTCCCAGAGATCTGGTGCTTTTGATACTGCCGGAGTTTGCCGACTTACAGGATCTTGCCCGTTCAAGCCGCGGGATTCTGGGAGAGGAGGACGGAAACCGCATCCAGGTCAGCTATCACTGTTTTTTTGACCTGAAGGGGCCGGCCCAGGGACAGGCCGGATTCCAGGCGGAGTTTAAGGACAGGATTCCAGGCATCACCAGAGGAATTGCAAGGGACCAGATACGGACAGAGTTCTACCAGCTGTACGGAAGCATCCTGTTTGTGGGCATATTCTTTATTGCGCTGTTCCTTACCGCCACGGTAATGATCATCTACTATAAACAGATAACAGAAGGCTACGATGACAGGGAGCGGTTTCAGATCATGGAAAAAGTGGGCATGAGCACTGCTGAGGTGAAGAACACCATCACAAGGCAGGTCATGATGGTATTTTTTCTTCCCCTGGGTATGGCGGTTATCCATATTATCGTAGCATTTCCCGCCATGTGCAGCCTGCTGTCCATCTTCAGCATGTATAATACACGGTTGTTTGCTGCATTTACGGTCGGCTCCGTGCTTGTGTTCGGGGCAGTATACCTGTTTGTTTACCGGTTGACAGCAAGGACTTACTTTAAGATTGTACAGGAATAGGTTTTGTGGCTGCCTGCTGCTAAAAAAGGGGATTTTCATTTAAAAAAAAGGATTTTCATTTCACACTTGTGATTTGAGAATCCCCTTTTTGCGGTAAAATAAAACTGCAATTACATTTACACTGTTGGCCTTTCCAAAAAAGTAATTGTTTTATTAGGACAATTCCTACTTTTCCCGAAGCCTTACTTTATTGCGGGCGCTGCGTCTGCGTTCATCCTCCAGAGCAGCGTAATGGCGCTTGGTCGTATTTACATCCGAATGTCCAAGCACATCTGCCACCAGATAGATATCACCGGTCTCACGGTACAGATTTGTTCCATAAGTACTGCGCAGCTTATGAGGGGTTATGGGTTTTAAAGGTGACACGGTCCTGGCGTATTTCTTTACCAAATTTTCCACACTCCTCACAGCCATCCGTTTACGCTGGAGGGAGAGGAAGAGAGCATCCTCGTGCCCCGCTTCCGGAATAATGCGGTCCCGTTCCTCCAGATAATCCAGCAGTGCATCCTCCACCTCTGTGCCGAAATATACAGTAACCTCTTTCCCGCCTTTCCTGTAAATACGGATACCGCCGTTTTTAAAATCAATATCAGAAATATTGAGCCCCACACATTCGGACACGCGGATACCGGTTCCCAGCAAAAGAGTCAATAATGCCAGATCCCTTACTTTTGTCTTCAGGTGGTAACTTTTCTGCTTGTCTGTGAGCTTATCCCCCTGTTCCACCTCATCCAAAAGAAGAGCAACCTCATCCACATCAAGGCGGATGATCTCTTTTTCATGAAGTTTGGGAAGCTGCACCAGGGCGGCCGGATTATTTTTAATCCGCTCATTTCGGTAATAATAATTATAGAAGCTTTTCAAAGAGGAGATTTTACGCATGATCCCCCTTTCTTTATTCATAACCTCCTGGTTTTTTTCATTAAATCGATACTTAAGGTATTCCATATACTCTTCAAAATCCGTCACGGAAAGCTGATCTAAATGTTCAAGGGTAATATCCATGATCTCTTTTTTGGCAAGAACGGGATTTTCCTTGTGGAGGAAATCAAAAAAAACATGCAGGTCATAGGCATATGCGATACGTGTCCTGGATGAAGTCCTTGGCTCGATCCCCCGGAAAAAATCCCCGCAAAAGGGCGGTAAGTCCTTAATCAAATGGCGAAGCTTTAATATATTTTCCCTGTCTATCTGTTCATGATAGGATAAATTACTCATATTATAAGAACCTCCTTTCACCAGGAACGATTATCTGACATTACTGGTCTGTTTTATATTCTAGCCTTATAAATCATTGATTGTCAATTATTATTTAGAATATAATATTAAATGTTGGTTTGTTGAGGGCAGGAGAGGAGAATGGATTGATTTTTCGTGGTTTGATTTACATAAATATTTTATGTAAACTGTTGTATGAAATCTGTTGTATGAAATCTGTTGTATGAAATTGTCAACAATCATGAATGAAGGGCGGAAGAGAAGGAGTTTGATTAATTGTGATAGGGTATATTATGGATTTTATCAATTATGCCCTTGATTCAATTACGATTTGGTTCCTATGAGAGTAAAAGAGAAATTGCAGCCGGCCATATAACTACATTGATTTGTTAATTATTTAACATATTTGAAAATATAATTATTTCTATACACAAAAACCTTATATAAAAAGCATAAAGCTTGTACAATAAGGAATCGATCAGAAACCAGGAGATATTGAAGATGCTCCTGGATATAATTATAATGGATATAATATATAAAAGGAAATACTCAGCGATACCTGGCCAAGTTCCAATGGATACCTGGCAGGATTGTGTTTCGGATGCTGTATGGGCAAGTGTTAGGGGAAGAGACTATTTATTATTGTACATATGGCGATTCGGCTGAAATGACTGTAATTTAAGATGTTATCGGGATATCGTTGCGTTTATGCGAGATTGCGGCATTATTCCTTCCAACTATTCGTTAAACTAGACTTTCGCGAATAGTTGGAGGTGTACCCCATGTCTGTTACAAAGCTGCGTAAAATCCTTTCATTGAGTTTTTCCCTGGTTATTGTCCTTTTATTTCCTCTGACCATTTATGCGTCAACCGCTACTTCTTCTGAAGCACGACCCTTAGGGATCCATTTGGTTTTTTCAGATAATACTGCTGTAAAAACTCACCATATGGTCCGCTTCTTCGGACAAAGGCGGTTTCCGCATTACAGGCAAGTGTATTGCGCCTGTTTCATATCCTCCCCGTAGACCGCATCAATCTCCTTCACAAATATGGACTCCTTCCCCTTTAAAGTCACAACAATTCAGGGCAAACACGGCACAGATTTCAATGGAAAGCTGGTTATACATTCTGGATTCAATGATTGATTTGCGGGCAGGCAGCCTGGATTGACATTTACTTCCAAATGTGTAATGATATAAATTAACCGGAAAGGCAGGAAAGAAATCAAATGAGAACTGAACAGGAAATGCTTGATTTGATAATAGGTACCGCAAAAAATGATGAACGAATACGGGCCGTTTATATGAACGGCTCCAGAACAAATAAGAATATTAAGAAAGACATTTTTCAAGATTATGATATTGTATATGTGGTTCATCAGACAAAGCCTTTTTATGAAGACAAAAACTGGATTGACCTATTCGGAGAAAGGCTGTTTATGCAATGTCCGGAAGAAGTTGACATATGTATGGGGATGGAGGTTGATCTTAATAAGTGCTTCGGGTGGCTGATACAGTTCAAAGACGGAAACAGACTTGATCTGCATGTTATTCCCATTGAAGAAGTAAATATTGGGGAAGATAAATTATGTATGATCCTGTTGGATAAAGATGGTATTTTACCAAAAATCCCTGAACCGTCAGATGAGGATTACCGGATCAGGAAACCAAGCCAAGATGAATTTTGGGCCTGCTGTAATGAGTTTTGGTGGTGCCTGAATAATATCGCCAAAGGCTTGTGGCGTGAAGAAATACCCTATGTACATAAAATGTTTTATGATGGCAGCCATCCACAGTTAGTAAAATTGTTAAATTGGAAAGTGGGTTATGAAACAAATTTCCAGGTTTCAACAGGAAAGGCGTCAAAAAACTTAAAAGCATATTTACCGGAAGAAATATGGGATAGATTTTTAAAAACATATATCAATGGCAACATAGATGATATTTGGCGTTCTGTGTTCATAATGTGCGACCTGTTTCATGATACTGCATTTGAGTTAGAGACAAAGTGGGGACACACCTATCATGTAGAAGAAGCAAACGCAAGTTACGGTTTCTTAAAGCATATACAGTCTCTTCCCAAAAATGCAACAACAATTTTTGACAAAGTTTAACCAATCGGGGCTGAATGCGCAGTATCGAGCAGGGCTGCCGCTCTATGACGAGAAATTAATCATTTTGCTGCAGCCCCTTTAAGGCCCTTAACCGCACATATCCATTACTCCAATGTATCATCCCTCAGTGCCTCAGACAGACTGCACTTCATGACTTTCTTCCCCCCAAGATAATAGGCCAGTGCCACAAAACCAGCCATTATCAGACAGAAGGCCAGAATGGGACCAACGGGGGCTTTGGCTATAAACTCCATCGGGTCCAGATAGCTTGCTTTTATCATAACCCCCACTGCTGCAACAGTAAGGGGAATGGTAATAAGAATTGGGCGTCCTGCAATCACCGCTGCCTCAATACAGAATATCTTTCTGATTCCTGCCGGAGTCATGCCTATGGATATATACTGGGCAAATTCCCGCTTTCTTTGGCGCAGAAAACCTAAGGTGTTGGAAAACACATTGGCGATTCCGATCAATGCAAGGATGAAACACAGCCCGCCTATGACAAGCTGATATCCGAATATCATGATATCATTTGTAATCTTTTCCTGGATCCGGTTCTCAATTTCAATATCATATATGCCGCCCAGCAGGCAGAGTACGTCCTCTTCCAGGGCGTCCAGTTCCTCCAGCGAAGCTCCCTCTTCAGATAATATACGGATCCATGTATCCTGCTGTGTCCCCTCTATGTCCCCGGATATCTCTTTCCATAAAGACAAAGGGATAAACTGTACTAATGCATAGTCATCGTACTCTTCCCTCAGATCAGGCGCTTTTTGAGTATAAGCTGTCACAGGGACCTCTGCTTTACTCTCCTCCCCTGCGCTTTCCAGGAGAATCCTGCTGCGGTCTTCTGCAATATAGGGAACATATCTGGGATACCGGAAATTGCTGTTTAGGCTGTCCCATATCCTGTTTAAAATAATGGTTCCGTCAAGTCTGGGCAAAACACCAATCTGTTTGCAGTAATCTGTAAATCCTGCGTCATCCAGCACAACAATTGGGGCCTTTACGGTCCATGGACCCTGCTGGCCGGTAACCGCACTAAGACCTCCTATTGCAGCCAGTTCCGGACTTTGATTCCCTTCAGAAACAGAGCAGAAAGCCTCTGATTTCTGATACACGATCAGATCACGCACTCCTTTAAGACTGCGCAGTTGGCCGGACAGTCCAAAGGTTTCAATCTCCGTATCCTTTAAAGTGACCATAATATCCCAGTCATCCTGGTATCTCTCAAAATAAGTATATTCCGTGCTGATATTTGAAAGGGCAAAAAAACACAGGATCAATGTAAAGCCCAAAAAAGAAAGGGTAAGGGATATTGTGGAGGTATACATGGATCTCCTCCTGGCTTTCAGGGAATTTCCTGCAAGTTCTCCCTCTATTCCGAACAAAAAACGCAGGACAGGGGAATGTATCTCCTTTCTGGGTTTCAATTCTCCCGTATATCGGATGGCTTCCAATGGGGTCAGCCTGCTCAACTTTCTTGCCGGCAGCCAGGCTGAGCATAACACAGTCATAACAGATGACAGGATCGTCCATGCAAATACAAGAGGATGATATTGAAAGGCAGATTCATGCCTGCCCGGAAGATCTGCCCCTATCCATTGAATCGCCTGACTCGCCCCGTAGCTTAGGCCGGTTCCCGCCAGGCTGCCAAGCAGGATTGGTATCAGGCTAAGCGTCATTGCTTCCTGTATCAGACAGGTCCGTATCTGTTCCGGTGTTGCCCCAATGCTGGAAAAGATACCAAGCTGATGGATCCTTCCATTCATGGAAATTGCAAAAGAATTACGGATGATCAGTATCAGGGAAACGGACACAAGCAGGAGGATAACCAGGTAAAATGTCATTAAAAGCGGCGGGTTCCTCTCCTGGGGATCATGGATCAGATATCTGGACAAAAGCAGTTCATGAAAGGAAGCCACATCCTCCTCCAGACCTAGCTTTTCTGTGATCAGGGGCATATCCTTATAAATATTTCTTACATTTTCAAAGTAAATGTCAACAACCGTCTCCTGTTCCCCGGACAATCCATTATTAATAACCGCTGTTTTAACATTGCTGAAATTCTGAATGGTGATCAGATCCTCCTCATTGATCCCGGCAGTAATGCGGCCCTGCCAATCCCCTTCTTCCAGGATGATCCCCTCAACCTCGTATACCCAAAAGCCATAAAACAGGCTGCACAGAAACGAAAGGAATAACGCGGCAATAAAAGCAGCCGCAATAATGGATATGCTGGAAGCACGATTGTTCTTAATATAACTCCTTGAGTAATCCTTCCACATATTCCTATCCCCTCCTCCGGTCGCTGATAACACGCCCGTCCTCAATGGTTATGACGCGTCCGGCTTCCAGCGCAATCCCCTCATCATGGGTAATCAACAAAATAGTCTGGTTCAGGCTGCGGTTGGATCGCTTAAGCATGTCCATGATTTCTTTGGAGTTCTTCCTATCCAGATTGCCCGTTGGCTCATCAGCCAGCAACAGAGCCGGGCGGTAGATCAAGGAACGGGCAATGGCGGTCCTCTGCTGCTGCCCTCCGGATAATTGGACAGGCAGTGATTCCAATTGATCCGATATGCCCAATGCGTTTACTACCTGTTCAAAATGCTCCTGGTTTGGTTTCCTTTTGTCCAACAGAAGGGGCATCAAAATATTCTGTCTGACGGTCAGGGTTGGGATCAGATTATAAAACTGATAAACCAACCCCACCTTTCTGCGCCGGAACATGGCGGATTGGGTGGGATTCAGAGTGGAAATATCAATCCCCTCGATCATTATTCTTCCCTCGGAAGGTTTATCTACACTTCCAATCAGATGCAGCAGCGTGGATTTACCTGAACCGGATGCGCCTACAATAGCGACAAACTCCCCTTTGTTTACTGAGAGGTCAATCCTGTCCAGGGCAATTACCTTGTTACTGCCATAACCATATATCTTGCTTAAATTCTCACATTTTAGGATTTCCAAAGGGCTCGCTCCTTTTCCTGTTATTTTTCTTCCATTATAACAGGCCAAAGTGACTGGTCAGTGACTGTAGAACCGGATTTCAAACATTCCTCCGGCCCCTGGATGATTGCCAGCCCGGATCGTTCCATTCTGGCGTTGGATGATCTCTTTAGACAGGGCAAGGCCAAGGCCGATTCCGCCTTTTGCTGCATTTTTCCCCTGATAAAACCGTTCAAAAAGATGAGGCGTGTCCTCTGCGGCAAATCCATCGCCTTCATCCCATATCATAATTTCCGTGTACAGCAGATTTTGTGAATAGGTACAGTAAACACTTCCCCCAACAGGCGTATACTCAGCGCAGTTCTTTATCAGGTTCATAATCGCTTCCATGGTCCAGTCCAGATCAGCGGTAATCTCCATTTTGCCGTTTTCAGGAATTTGAACAGAGACTTCTGATTCTCTTAATACCTCCTGTAAATTATCGGCAGCAAGATTAAGCAAAGTAAAGACATCCACTGATTCCTTTTCCAATGAAAGGGTGCCTGCGTCAAGGCGTGCCAGGAGAAGCAGCGCCTCCTCCAGATGAACCAGCCGGCTCAGTTGCTTTTGTATCTGATCCGGCTGATCCATGGACGGATGCTTTTTCATCATCTGGGCGGACAGGGAAATGGCTGTCACCGGTGTTTTAAGCTGATGGGCAATATTGGACAGATTATCTGCAAAAGCTGCCTTCTCCTGAATGGCGGCTCCCCTTGTCTGATACAGCATAGTCACTGTCTTATATAGTTCATCCTGCAATTGAGAAAATCCGTCCTCCCTTGCTTCCAGTGCAAGGCATGAATTTCCCGTATTCACCCTCTCAAGATACTCTGTCAATGCTTTTATGCGCAAAGACTCCTTACGGCGCCAGTGCCAGGCGGCAAACAGGAACAGACCACCGGAGACCGCAAAGCCGGTAACGGAAAACAATATGCCGTATTGATATTCACTGCTCAGAAAATCCCATGACCTGTAGCCATAATCCAACAGTACATTTCCATCCTCCTCTGGTCCGGAATGCATTTTAAATTTTTTCAGGGATGACAGTACAGCCTTCTCCATCTCCGGATGTGCCCTTAGGATTTCACTGCAGACACTGCTTAAAACATGAAATTGGATGCGGCTATACATCCCTGTCATCAGCACGGCGGTGACCGATGATGCAAAAAGGCTGACCGCAAGGACAATTGCAGGGAACATTCCTCCACTCTTCCGGCGGCTCATATGGTGTCCTCCATGCGGTATCCAAAGCTTCTCACCGTCTTCAGGCAGGAGGGCTGATTTAGTTTTTCTCGCAGGCGTTTAATGGTAACCGTAAGCGTATTATCATTTACATAGCTTCCATTGATATCCCACACCTGCTCCAACAATTTATCCCTGGGAACAGTCCTCCCTCTATTCTGCATTAAAAGCAATAATACCTGGTATTCCTGCTGGCTTAGGGCAATTTCCTCACCCCTGCAAAAAACCCTCATGCCATTCCTGTCAATTGAAATATCATCACAGGACAGATACTGCGCTGATACATTTCCCGCTCTGCGCAGCAGGGCACATATACGGGAATACAAAACATCCAGATCAAAGGGCTTCACAACATAATCATCAGCGCCGTTTTGGAAACCGGAGATCATGTTATGAGAACCACCGCGGACAGTGAGAAACATCACCGGCAGGTTCTCCCACCTGGAACGGATCCAGCGGCAAAGAACATCCCCCTGGCCATCCGGCATATTCCAGTCTAACAGAATCAGCGATGGCACATGTTTCATAAGCGCCTGCCTGGCCGCTTCCACTGTTGTATAAATCAAGACATGAAAGCTTTGTTCCTCCAGATATTCCTTAACCGTGTTCCCAATGAACTCATCATCTTCCACATAATAAACTTCAATCATCCCTGTCTTCTCCCACTAAAACCAACATCCAATCTATCAATGTATTCCTCAACCAATCCCAAGTATTTCCAGTAATTCATCATGGGGACGATCTGCCTCTGCCTGGAACACCGCAATATGATTCAGGTCCCCGCTCCTGTCTGTAAATGCAGGAAATAAAAAACCGCATTCCGGCTTTATTGGTTCATACTCTCCTGCCATCGGACAAACAGCACAGATCATATATTCAAACACCTCCTCGGATTCCCATAGCCGTTCCCTGTCCGATGTCTTAGCAGGGATATCATAACGGTCATGGAAGACCAGGATGGCGTAGGCTGAATTTGTTTTATAATTTTCCATGACAACATCATAAAATGTATCCATCAGGGCGTCATTCTTTAAGCCGCATTCATTCATCGCCATGAGCAGCTGCCACATGCTCCCGGGCTTTCGAGAGCCTTCACGGAATTCATATTTTTTCAGGTTCACATTTGTTGGTGAAAAAGGGATCTCCTTTGCCAGCTTCAGTTTTTTCGTTCTCTCAGGTGCAGACAGTTTCAGGAAATTCGTATTAAAACTCCCCTCAAAATCCCCATCCCTGTCCACATAACATCCTGCAATCCTTGTAAATGATGTCCGTGAAAGGGTCATCCGCCTTGTCAGCTCCAGCATATCCTCTCTGTTTATCATTGTCTGTCATTTACCTTTCTGTGATTTTATCAGTTTTCCATTGGAATGCTCCATTCAAACCGTTTTGCCTTTGGAAATACCATGAAACATTATAACAAATACAGCTACAAATACAATATTAAAAAAATACAGTATTATAAATCCAATACCAAAAAGAATCCGGCCCTCCCAAAACCATAAGGTTCCATGAGACAGCTGGATTCTCCTCTGCTTTCATTTATGCGGTATTGGTTGATCACAGATCATAATACCGCTGGAATTCTGCCGGATGGGGGATCAGGGACAGTTCCCCGCTCTCCTCCCGTTTGTTCTTAAGCCATATCCAGATCAGACGTTCCGGGAACACCCCGCCGGCTGTCAGATACCCATGGTCCGCCTCCAGGGCATCCAGCGCCTCATCCAATGTTTTGGGCAGGGATTGGATCTTTGATTTTTCCTCCTCGGACAGCTCATAAAGATTACAGTCAAAGGGCCCCCAGCCGTTGGCCTGGGGATCAATCTGATTCTTGATCCCGTCAAGGCCGGCCATCAGGATCGCCGCATAGGCATAATATGGATTCGCTGTTGCGTCCGGATTCCTCAGTTCAAACCGTTTTGCCTTGGGTGTTTTGGCATATGCCGGAATCCTGATCACAGCGCTTCGGTTGGATGTGGCGTATCCAATGGTCACCGGCGCCTCGTATCCGGGCACAAGGCGTTTGAATGAGTTTGTGGAAGGATTGGTAAATGCACAGAGGGACGGGACATGCTTTAACAAACCTCCCATAAAATAATGGGCTGTTCTGCTCAGGCCGGAATATCCATTCTCATCATAAAAAACCGGCTCCCCGTCTTTCATCAGCAGCATGTGCACATGCATTCCGTTGCCCGCCTCTTTATAAATGGGTTTCGGCATAAAGGTGGCTGTCCTTCCATCCTGGACAGCCGCGTTGTGGACCACGTACTTGATGATCATGGTCTTATCCGCCATGTCTACCATATCGCCCAGCTCCACCTCGATTTCCATCTGTCCTGAGCCGCCCACTTCATGGTGATGATATTTTACATCCACGCCCCAGTCCTGGAGCATCATGCACATCCTGCTCCTTAAGTTATAAGCCACATCCTGAGGCGCCGCAATATGGTATCCTCCGCTCCCGGGAACCTGAAAGCCCTTGTTGTCAAACGTCTCCTTCCCGCTGTTCCAGGCCGCCTGTCTGGTATCCACGGTAAAGGCCATACGCTGCGGTTCCACCATATAGCTGACATTGTCAAACAGATGGAATTCAAATTCCGGCCCGATCAGCATCCGATCCGCAATCCCCTGTTCCTTCATGTACTCAATGGCTCTCAGGCTTACATTTCTGGGATACTGGTCAAACGGGCGGTTTTCCTTACCGATGACACATGCATCCCCGCACATGGTCAGGGTAGGAATCTCTGTAAATGGATCCACCACCGCGGTATCCGGGTCCGGTATGAACACCATATCACTCTTTTCCACCGGAGCATATCCATAATTGGATCCGTCAAACCCAATTCCCTGTGTAAAGATCTCCTCGTCAAACCGTTCCACCGGGATCGTGATGTGCCTCCACCGTCCATTTAGGTCCGTCATCTTGAAATCAATCATCTTGATTCCCTTTTCTTTGCAAATACGCAATACCTCTGCACTCCTTGACATGTTTTCCCCTCTCAATTACTGCCCTCATTAAAAAGGCATGATAACAAATTTACTTTGTTATGTAGATTCTACCATATTTTTGAAAAATAATCGCCATTAAAATGTTTATTTCTGCAGAATATCCCAGGATCAGGGTTCAATCCCCAGAAATTGTCACGCAATTATCTGTTGCGCAGAGATAAAAGAAGCACCAGCCTTTGCGGCTGGTGCAGTGTAAAGCAAACGGTGTAAGGCAAACCTTATCTAAATCCCTGTTTTTATTTGAGGAGGTCCTCTTTTTTATTAAGGATGGCTTCCACCGCTGCGCAGGCCGGACAATCACAAAACTTTGCCCCGACAGCCTTGATCTCCTTTGCATGTGCTGCAACATCCTTCGCTTTATCAGACCCAAAAACCTGGCTGCCTGCATCAGATTCCGCAAAACCAATCAGACCGTCAATAGGCATGATATCCGCTTCCAGCTCATCTATGTATTTCTTTGTTTCTGCAGCTTCATTTTCAGTTCCAACAGCATCCAACCAGGCTTTAGCCGCTGCCTTTGTCTCACTGTTACATGTTGGCGCATCAATTAATTCGTGTGTCTTTTCAACAACATAGCTTAATACTTCTTTACCCATAATTGGCATACCCTCTTTCTTCTGAAATTTACCTATATTTTACCATAATTATCAGGCTTTTGCAATTTGAAACGCAGAATAATCATATATAATACAGAAGGGTTCTCACATTGGTTTCAGGTTTTTGTTAAGCCGGTCCACCATCCATGCCATCCTCTTCTCACGTCCGGCATCTGTTTTCGCATCAAAGTAGGCCCTGGTATATGTTTTCTTAACCGACTGTGACATGGCAAGAAAATTAGTATAGGCAGGCTCATATCCCTTTAACAGGTCTGTCACCGCAGCGATCTGATCCTCTGTGACAGCCGGGGGCTTTGGGGCATCCCACTGGCCGTTTTTTCTGGCTTCTTCTATTTTTTTCCTGCCATGGTCAGTCATGATCCCCTGTTTTTCAAGCTTTTCCGCCAATGCTTTATTTTTCTCCGACCACTTGCTGTTTTCCCTGCGCAGGGAGAAGTATTTTTTATAGGTTTTGTCATCCATACTCTGCATCTGTCCATCGATCCATCCAAAACAGAGCGCTTCCTCAAGGGCCTCACCTGCCTTCAGCGTCTTTGGTCCGCCTGCTTTTCCAAAGAGCAGCCAGACCCCTTCATTTGACAGGCAGTTTTCATGCAGCCATGCACGAAACTCCTCCCTGTCTGAAAACACCATCATATCATTCACTTTGTTTTCCTCCTCTGCCCTTTCATCTCCCTTTATTGTCCAAGGGTACCATAAAAACAGTACAAAAATGGACGCCTTACAGGCCGTCTTCAGTCCAACAACCGTGTCCGTAAGCTGCGTCCATTCATTCTTAATTTCACCTTAGAAGCGGGAGGATCCCCCTCAGGACATGGAAGCCTTAAGAGCCAGATCCAGATCCTCTATAATATCGTCTATGTTTTCCAGTCCCACGGAAAAACGGATCATTCCCCCATTAATTCCGGCAGCAGCCAGCTGTTTATCGGTCAGCTGCCTGTGTGTCTCGCTGGCTGGGTGAAGGACACAGGTCCTTATGTCCGCCACATGCACTTCGTTGGAAGCCAGTTTCAGGGAATCCATGAATTTTGCCGCCGCAGGCCTGCCGCCCTTCATGATAAATGAAATAACACCGCTGCATCCCTTTAAGTATTTCTTTGCAAGCTCGTAATCGCGGTTGCCGGGAAGTCCCGGATACAGAACACTTTCCACGGCATCGGACTCCTCCAGGTGCTTTGCCACTGTCATTGCATTCTCACAATACTGTTTCATGCGCACAGGCAGTGTCTCAAGGCCAAGATTCAGCAAAAACGCGGAATGGGCGGCCGGATATACGCCAAAGTCCCTCATAAGCTGCATCCGTGCCTTGATGATATACGCCATATTTCCATAACTGTCCGTGTAGGAGATCCCATGGTAGGATTCATCCGGCTCAGTGAGTTCCGGGAACTTGCCGTTTTTCCAGTCAAATTTGCCGCTGTCAACAATCACTCCGCCGATCTGCACAGCATGTCCATCCATATACTTGCTTGTGGAGTGGATCACAATGTCGGCGCCAAACTCAAAGGGCTTGCACAGGATAGGGGTGGCAAAGGTATTATCCACGATCAAAGGAACCCCCATCTCATGGGCAATGTTTGCAAACTTTTCAATATCAAATACCTTTAATGCCGGATTGGCAATGGTCTCGCCAAACACAAGTTTGGTATTGGGCTTAAAGGCAGCCTTGATCTCTTCATCCGAAGCATCATTGTTAACATAGATGCACTCAATTCCCAGCTTTTTAAGGGTAAAGGAGAACAGGTTAATGGTGCCTCCGTAAATCGTGGGAGTGCTGATGATGCTGTCCCCAACCGTACAGATATTGAGAATACTGAGAAGCGTGGCCGCCTGACCTGATGTGGTGCACATTGCCCCCACTCCGCCTTCCAGTTCAGCGATCTTCTGTTCCACTGCCATCACTGTGGGATTGCCAAACCGTGAATAGCAAAGTCCTTTGGTGGGATCATCAAAAATAGCAGCTACCTCTGCAGCAGAATCATATACATACGTGGTGCTCTGCACAATGGGCAGCACACGTGGCTCCCCATTTCCCGGGGTATAACCTGCATGTAAACACTTAGTTTCGTCTTTCATTTTACGTTTCTCCTTCTGTTGAACATATTAGTAAGCTTTAAACCTCAATACACATTATACAGTCTTTGCTGTCCGGATACAAGTTTTCCTGTTTCGGAACCTGTCCCGGAACCCGTTTCAGGATTAATATCAGATCCTGTACATGACCCTGTTCCTAAATTCCTGGGCTTTGCCGTCATTCCAGTCATGGACCGGCCTGTAATATCCGGCGATCCTGCTGTAGATATCTGCTTGGGCGCCGCATTTGGGACACACCTTCTGTCTGCCGGGCAGGTAACCGCAGGACTGGCAGATCGTATAAATGGGCGACAGCGTACAGTAAGGAATCGTATGCTCCGTGATCCCATGAAAGACCACATCCCTTGCCTTTCTCCAATCCTCAAGCTCCTGCTCCACATAGATGTGGAAAACAGTCCCCGTGGTGTAAAGGGGCTGTACCTCATCCTGGTTTGCCAGCGCCTCCTCCAATGGAATATCATGGTCTGCGGGAAGCTTTGTGCTGTTGGTGTAATACGGTGCGTTCCCTTCCCGGCCCCCTGTCCTGATCTCAGGGAAACGCTCCCTGTCAAGCCTGGCAAAACGGAACGTAGCCGACTCTGCCGGAGTTGCCTCCAGACCATAAAGGGTTCCGTATTCCAGCTGGTATCCGATCAGTTTTTCCCTCATATGGTTTAACACAGAGACAGCAAACTGTCTTGTCTTCTCCGACTCCATCCCTGCCCGCAGCCATGGGGCATTCAAACCTGCTTCATTCATGCCGATCACGCCAATGGATGAAAAATGGCTGTCAAAATCAGACAGGTAGCAGGCTGTATAAGGATAAAGGCCGTTCTTTAACAGATTGGAGACCACCCTTCTCTTTGTATCCAGGGAACGTGCTGCCAGATCCATCAGATGGTCCAGTCTTTCATAAAATTCTTCCCCACTCCCGGACTGGAAAGCGATCCTTGGAAGGTTGATTGTCACCACGCCAATGGCTCCCGTGTGCTCCCCGTATCCGAAGAATCCTCCGGCCTTCCTGTGCAGCACATGGAGATCCGGCCGGGTTTCCTGGCAGGAGATCCTCACATCCTCCGGTACCAGGCCGCTTCTGGTATAGTTGATAAAATACGGTGTGCCGTATCGGGATGCCAGTGAAAACAAAAGCCGGTTCTGTTCCGTTTCGGACCAGTCAAAATCAGACGTCACCCCATAGGCCGGGATCGGATACTGGAACCCCTGGCCATTGGCATCGCCCTCCAGCATTGTTTCCAGAAAGGCTTTATTGACCATGTCCATTTCTTCCTGGCAGTCCCCGTATGTAAAATCCATCTGTTTCCCGCCTACAATGGCCCGTTCTCCCGCCATGTCCTTTGGCACCTTCAGATCCATGGAAATATGGGAAAACGGCGCCTGGGTCCCCCATCTGCTGGGGGTATTGACCCCGAAAACAAATGCTTCCATGCATTTTTTCACTTTATCATATGACAGGTTGTCTGATTTTACAAAAGGTGCCAGATAGGTATCAAAGGAGGAAAATGACTGGGAAGCCGCCCATTCATTCTGCATAATACCCAGGAAATTAACCATCTGGTTGCACAGGGTGGCCAGGTGTTTGGCCGGGGAGGCTGTGATCTTTCCCGTAATTCCCCCAAGGCCGTCCAGCAGCAGTTTTTTTAATGACCATCCGCAGCTGTAGCTGGTCAGCATGGACAGGTCATGGATATGGATATCCCCGTTGAGATGCGCATCGGAAACCTCTTTGTCATATATCTCCGTAAGCCAGTAATTCGCTGTCACCGCTCCTGAATTGTTCAGGATCAGCCCGCCCACGGAGTATGTTATGGTGGAGTTTTCTTTCACTCTCCAGTCCTCCACCTTCACATAGTTATCCACCACATCCTTATAATCCAAAGTGGTCTTTTCCAGATTCCTGATCTTCTCCCTCTGCTTTCTGTAAAGTATGTAAGCCTTTGCCACGTCCGTGTATCCCGCTTCCTCCAGGACCTTCTCCACACTGTCCTGGATATCCTCCACCGGGATCCGGCCGTCCTTCATCTTTCCCTGGAAATCGGAGGTCACCCGAATGGACAGCAGTTCAATGATATCATCCGTATATGATTTGCCGGTTGCCTTAAATGCCTTCTTGATCGCCACAGTGATCTTCTCCAACTGAAACTCCACGATTTCTCCGTCCCGCTTAACTACAAAAAACATATCCTGTTCCCTCCTCAAAAAGTTGTCCCTGTCCCGCCCCATTCATCATTCAAATGGCTGTATATAAAAATTCCCCATCACATCGCTGGAATTTATGACATTCACAAATGTGTCGGGATACTGCTCCCGGATCCTCTTTTTCATTTTCCGCACATCATTGTCCGACAGCACGGTATAGATCATATACTTCTTATGGGCCGTATATGAGCCGAATCCCTTCAATATGGTACTGCTGTGGTTTGTAAGCTCAAGCAGGTCGGCTGATACGTCCGCCGGATGGTCCGTGACAATGAGCAGAGTCTTCTTCTTATATTTTTTATAAAAGGTATTGATGATCTGTGTATTACAAAATTGGAAAATAATAGAATATAATGCTTTGTCCATGCCAAAGATTGCTCCTGAAACCAGGATGATCACCGCGCTGAACAACAGCATATAGTTAAATGTGGACACCTTATACTTGACGGACAAGGACATGGCTATAAAATCCGTCCCCCCTCCGCTGGCATTATGGTTAAGGATAAGGCTCATTCCCAATCCGTTGAGGATCCCTCCAAAAACAGAGATCAGCAGGATATCTCCCGTGATGGGTATGACCGGCAGCTCATCCACCAGAACCGACACTGTAAGCAGGCTGATGCAGGACAGGATTGTAAATTTCCTGCCCACCAGCCGGTAGGCAAATACAGCCGGTATTGCATTAAACAATACATTGAGCACAGTAAATGAGATCTTCACATCATAAAAAGTCAGGCCCACCCTCTGGATCAGTTTTGCCAACCCTGAGAAGCCTCCGGGCACCAGTTTTCCCTGCTCCACAAATGTATTCATGTTGACGGCCACAATCAGGCTCCCCAGCAGAATACACAGGAATGCGCCTGCATCCCTCCACTGCTTGTTTCGATCCGTCTTTTTCAGCTTTCCCTGAGTAAAATCTGAAACAATGTTATTCTCTTCCATGCATATCTCCTGCCCTGTTATCTGCCCTGTTATTTGTCTTGTTCCAGCTCATGCAGCAACCCCACTTTTTTCAGGGCTTCAAAACTCTCCTCACTGATGGCATGCTCCAGCCTCCCGGCGTCAATATGCGCCTGTTCATGGGATATACCGGCATCCATGAGTACCTGCTCAAAAAAGCAGTGCATCTCAAACACCAGCTCGGCTTCCGCCTTGCCGCTGTCTGTCAGCTCAATCAAACCGGCAGGATCCTTTTTAATATATCCCTGCTCCTCCAGCTGCTTAACCGCAATGCAAACACTTGGTTTGGAAATTCCCATGTGCTGTGCGATGTCAATGGAGCGGACCGTGCCCTTATTGTTCTTTAAAATATAAATAACCTTTAGATATTCCTCTCGTGATGTGCTCAGTTTCATATAACCCCCCGCCTCCCTAATTAAATATGAACAGATCGATCAAGGATTGCTTTTATCCATTCTCTTTCTCCTCCCATAATTGTATCATATTACCACAACTGTTCAATCACTTTCTTCCTTGTTTTTACAGAAAAGCATCTGTGAATTGCATGAAAGTCCTTCGTGTGATACAATACCAAAGGATATTTTTAAGTCTGTTTAACCTGCGGACCAATACGGATTGAACAGACAATAATGGATTGATGGGAGATTTAACATGAAAAAACGGGAAGCGGTCTGGGAGTTCATCATGATTACATTTGCCACTGTTATTGTAGCTGCGGCAGTCTTCTTTTTTCTGATACCCAGCCATGTATCAGTGGGAAGCATATCCGGTCTGGCAATCGTGCTTGGGAATTTTATTCCCCTGAAGATTTCCGCCATCACCTTTGTACTGAACATTTTTCTTCTGATTCTGGGCTTCCTGTTCATCGGAAAAGAATTCGGCTCAAAAACCGTATACACCTCCTTCCTGCTTCCGGTTGTGCTGGCTGTGTTTGAACTGATGTTTCCGGACAACCAGTCCGTTACCAATGACGCGTTTCTGGACATGCTCTGCTATATTTTTGTGGTGAGCATCGGTCTTGCCATGCTGTTTAACCGGAACGCCTCCTCAGGGGGACTGGACATAGTGGCAAAATTCCTGAACAAGTATCTGCACATGGAACTGGGCAAGGCCATGTCACTGGCCGGCATGTGCGTGGCCCTGTCCTCCGCCCTAGTTTATGATAAAAAGATCGTGGTGCTGAGTGTATTGGGAACTTATTTAAACGGAATTGCCCTGGACCATTTTATTTTTGGCTTTAATATCAGGAAACGTGTATGCATCATCTCCGAACACGAGGAAGAGATCAGGGAATTCATCCTCCATCATCTCCACAGCGGCGCGACCATCTATGAAGCCATTGGCGCCTATGACAAAAAGCCCAGAAGAGAGATCATTACAATTGTTGATAAAAGCGAGTACTCCATGCTGATGACATTTGTCTTAAAGACGGATAAGGATGCATTTGTGACAGTCTATACGGTAAATGAGATCATATACAGGCCCAAATGCTGATAAACGGCGCAGATATTCCCTTATCCGCTAAAGGTAGTTCCTCTTGTGTCACAGTTTCGCACTGCAGGCACTGCAAGGCAGAGGAATGAAGCCAGCAAAACCAGCGCTCCTGCAATCAGGAACCACTTTTCAACCCCGTATGTTTCCGCAAATACTCCTGAAACAGCCAAGCCCACCGGGCCGCTGATCAACTGTATGCTGCTGGACAATGACAGCACACGTCCCAGGTATCTTGCCTCAAAATTGCTTTGCAGCAGCGGTGTATAGATTCCCCAATAAAAAGGTCCGGACACCCCCATCAGACAGGAACAGACAACAAACAGGGAAAATCCCCCTGGCGGAAGGACCCCTGAGACAAACAAGCTGAAACTCATCAACAGGAAGGAACCAATAATGGTATGGATCCTGTTTTTTGTTCCTCCCCACCTGGACAGGATCAGGGAGCCAAACAAAAGCCCCAGTGAAAACACGACCTCAACCAAACTTGCATGGGTGCTGGTCCCGTTAAAATAGGACATACTCATCAGAGGAAACAATGCGCTGGCGGGCATCAGCGCCAGTGTATAAAGAGTACCGATCAGAACCAAGCCCAGCATCCCCTTGTTAGTGAGGAGGATCTGGAATCCTTCTTTTGCCTCCCGCAGCACCTGCACCTTTCCCCGGCTCCCGTCCCCGGGCAGTTCCGGTATGCTGGTGATCCCCAGGGTAAACACTGCGGTCAGGGCACCTATAACATCCAGGAAAATGATCCCGCTTAAACTCCATGAACTATAAAAAACAGCAGCCAGAACCGGGCTTAATATCTGTGAAACAGACCCAAGGGCCTGGGAATATCCGGCGCATCTGGTCAGCTGGTCCTCAGGTACGATCTGGGGCGTAACCGCCTGCAGGCAGGGGGTATGGAATGCCGAACCCACAGAGCGGCACAGCAGGACCGCAAGTATCAGCTCAGTGGACAGCACGCCCATCCATCCTGCGATCACCATGACAAAGCTGGCTGCAGAGATCAAAAGGTCGGATATGATCATGATCCGCTTCCGGTTGTATCGGTCAATAAACACGCCTATAAACGGCCCCAAAACTCCCTGGGGCAGAAATCCCATCATCATGGCTGCTGACAGCACAAGGGCGGATCCAGTCTGATCCGTAAGATACCACACAATGGCAAACTGAAGGACAGAGCTGGAAAACTGAGACAATGCCTGCCCTGCCCATATTGTAAAAAAGTTTTGTTTCCAATTTGATATTGATCCGTTCATTCCAACGCTCCCAATCAGTGATTAAAATTATATTATAGATAGTATATGGGATAAAATCAATATGATCAGTGATTTCTTTATGAGTATATGGATCCTGCTCTGAGTTGACATATTTTTCATATATGGTATAAATGAGTCATAACAACAGATGGGGAGGACCGGACCATGGAGAAAAAATACGCATTTCACCCCAAAGATTATGAGATTGGTGAGACTGAACAATTCTATACAGATATGGCGGCCAAGGGATGGCGGCTTACAAAGCGCGGGGCGATCCTCAGCCGCTTTTCCCCTGACGGTAACTGCGCCATGCAGTACAGGGTCGATACAGCGTCCCCAAAAGAACTGGAAAAAAGAAAAGCCGGATTTAAGGAACAGGGATGGGAATATGTGACCGGCCACGGCTGCATCCATATCTTTTGTGTTCCAAAAAGCCGCGGGGTCACTGCATTATATCCCCAGCCGCGGAAGCAGGCAGATACACTAAAACCCCTTAGAAAACAGTATGTCAGCGCACTGCTCCAGCCGCTGATATGCGTTTTCTTCCTGATCCTTTTATGGAACGTATCCTACGCAGTAGTCGGGCAGGGGCATTTTCACGTGGAGTTTTACCGCATCTGGCTGGAGGAAACCGCTTTGTCGGCCGGGTTTGCGTCCTTTCTTTTGTGGAGCGTGTACAGTAACATACGGGGGATATGGCATATTGGCCGCCTGCGCCGGTACATGGAAAGGGGAATCTCACCGGATCATCCATCCGTTCCCGCTCACCCCATTCTCCGGTTCACGGACCGAACATTGATCCTGTGTACCGTGATGCTGGGAGGCCTGGCATTATTCCAGAGAATCGGCCGCCTCACCTATGACATGCCCTCTCAGTCGGATGGTCCGTATATCCTGCTCTCCGACATGGGGGTCACAGGTCAAAGGAACCAAAGCTTTGTGACAAATAGAAGCAGTCAGGTGGTTTATGACCAGTCACTTCTCGCGGAACACTGGGACACATTTGAAACGGTTGAAGCTGACGGCAAAGAATTGTGGATGTATCAGGACGTTTACCATCTTAAATATGGCGGCATGGCAATACCGCTGATGAATTCCCTGATGATGGACGCCACCTTTGCCAAACTACCCGCGGACTTTATTGCCCAGGATATTCCGGGACTGGACTATGCCTGGACCGGCCAGCGACTGGAGTGTATTGCCGTGTCAGGCGATATGGTCTATTATGTAACTTATCCCTTTCACGACCATGGTGAAATGATATCAGCCCTAAACGCCATTGCCGTCAAATGCAGTTACCTTCCCCGCCCCATGGAGGGATCATAGACCTGATAGCGGCTTTTTCCCTTATCCTTTGCAGCATACATTGCCAGATCCGCCCGTTGGAACAGGGTTGTAAAATCCAGTCCGTCATTGGGATGGAATGCAGCGCCTATGCTGCAGGTGGGGTGGAATATGATCCCCTTTTGCGTGAACATTTCCTGAATGGATGCAAGGACCATGGACATGCGTTTCCTGACCGTGTCCACATCCGGAACACAGGTCATAAAGATCAGGAATTCATCGCCCCCGATCCTGGACAGGATATCCTCCCCGCGAAACTGCCGGTTCAGCACATCCGCAACATTTCGCAGCACCATGTCCCCGAACATATGGCCCCTGTTGTCATTGATCTGTTTAAAATTATCCACATCCAGGATCAGGAGCGCATTGAGACTGCCGTGAAGCGGCTTTTCCAGCATGGCATCGATTAGTTTTCTGGCCTGGCGGCGGTTATAAAGCCGGGTCAGTTCATCCCGTTCCGCCTGGTACTGAAGGGCCTCTGCCGTCCTTCTCTGCTCATCTACATCAGCCAGCATGCCGATCACACGGCTGACCTGGCCCAGGGCGTCAAACTGGGAGGAGGCCCTCAGCCGGAACCATTTATACCGTCCCTCCCCATCTGACAGCCTGAATTCCATCTCTTTATAGGGCAGTCCTTTTTTTAACTCCTCCAAATCTTCCAGGAACAGCGGTAGATCGGCCGGGTAGATATGGGATATCAGACGCACCTTGCGGGTGAATTCTTCCCGGATGGGCACATACCCTAACTTTTTTCCAAAATTAGATGAATAATTTACGGTATCCTTTCCAATGTCCCACTCGATGAGGATATCCTCCGCCTGTTCCATGATGATCCTGTGGCGCTCCAGGGACAGACGCAGCTCCTCCTGAGCCTGTTTGGTGGCTGTGATCTCCATCAGTGCGCACACCAGATGTTCCGTGTTGTCGGATCCGGTCACCACCTGGCATTTTTCCAGAACCCACAGGATCTCCCCTTCCTTTGTCTCCAAACGGTATTCCAACTCCGCTGATCTGCCTTCACTAAGCTGCCTGGCCGTCTCTTCCACGACCCTGCCCTGATCCGGGGCATAGATCATTCTAAGATACTTATTATCAAAGCGTTCCCTGATCTCCTCATCGCTGTACCCCAAAAATTCATTCAGGCCCCCATTGGTCTTAACAAGGGTGAATTCCCTGTCATTGAGACAGCTCTGGACACTCCCTATCATGCGGCTGAGGGCAGCGTCATTGAACATCCGAAGCTCCATGGCACTGGAAACAGGCAGTTCTCCTTCATCCGGCTCCAGTTCGCTCCATATGAGCAGGGCTTTTTTCTGATAAGGATTGCCTGTATTGACCCGCAGCATGGTGGCCCGGCACCATCGGTATACCTGGTATACACGGTCATAGATCCTGTAACTCCGGCTTTTCTTGTTAAAGCCCTTATCCATAAAATCATGCTGGTATTCCCCCAGAAGCTTGATCGCAACAGATCTGTCATCCGGGTGAATGGCGGTCCGGGCAAAATTGCCAAAAGCTTCCTCAAAACAGCTGCTGGACTTTAGCAGATCGAAATCATGGCTTGCCAGATACACAACATGGAAGAAACCTGTGTTAAAATCCACTTCCACCACAGTGGAATCAATATACTTCAGCAATGTCAGATATTTATGCTGACCCGTATGCTGGCTTTCCTGGTTCTCACCATAGCGGCTTACCGCCTCGTCTGCGGTGAGCATTGAAACCTTCATGGTCTTCCCGTCCTGATATTCATTGGATAATCCGGCAAACGTATCCTTGACATTCTTAAAACACTCCAACAGCCTGGGAGAAAATACTCCGCATTCCCCGTTCAGGATCATATTGATCGCCCGGGCCGGGGGGATAGCCTTTTTGTAAACGCGGTCGGAGGTCAGTGCGTCATAGCAGTCACAAATCCCCACTACCTGGGCACAGATGGGTATATTGTCCCCGTGAAGCCCATCCGGGTATCCTTTTCCGTCCCATCTTTCATGATGATACCTGCAGATGTTATAGGCATACCGGAGATACTCCTTATCCCCCATGCGGTCCAGGTTCTCCAGCATCTCACAGCCTTTTGTGGTGTGGGTTTTCATGATTCCAAATTCTTCCTGAGTAAGCCTTCCCGGCTTGTTAAGGATGGAATCCGGGATGGCGATCTTCCCAATATCATGCATGGAGGAAGCGCTGGCTATGATATCGATCTGTCTTTTGTCAAATCCTATTTCCGGAAAATGATTGGATACCTCCTCCAGCAGCACCTTTGTAAACATACGGATCCGCTGTATATGCTGTCCTGTCTCCACGCTCCGGTACTCAATAATGGCGGACAGGGCATCGATCATCACCGCATTGGACTCCAGAAGCCTGGCAGCCTGCTCATCGATCCGTTCCTGAAGATTCTGCTGGTTCTGGCAGAGGGCAATACTGTTTTGTACGCGGCGTTTCACCACCACCGGCTCAAACGGTTTCATCACAATGTCGGAAGCGCCAAGGTCAAAGGCTTTAACCGTATTATCCGGCGAATCCTCGGAGGTGATCACAATGACCGGACACTCAGCAAGCATATCCAGATCATTCATCTCTGTCAGCACCTGAAACCCATCCTTTTGAGGCATGACCAGATCCAGGAGCACAGCAGCGATCTGCCTGTGATACTGTTTTAAAAAAAGCATTGCCTGGTCGCCATTTTCAGCCTCCAACAGATTGTAATCCTTCTCGAAAATCCCCCTGAGGATGATCCGGTTCACCTCTATATCATCTACAATAAGAACGGTATCCCGGCCTCCGTATTCCCTTTCCCCTTCCTTTCCCAACTCCAATTTTTCTTCCAGCACCTTGTCCGTTCCCCTTCTTTCTTCTGCTGTCACAACAGACAAAAGCTGCATAGCAGAAACTTTATTTCTATCCTATACCATAACATTTTAAAAAGGAAAATGCAATTTTTTTACCTTTTATAACAGAAAGATCCCCCGGTCTCTATTTCCCGGAGGATCGTTCCTATCCCTTACCCTATTGTTTTCATAACCCGTCACCTATGACGGACCGGACAGGGCGATGTATTCTATGCCAGCAGTCCTGCCAATGATTTTCCCAGTTCCCTGCACTGACTCAGGGCATCCTCATCCGGAACCTCCTGGGCGATCACACCCTGGCCCCCTACCAGAACAGCCCCGGCATTCTGAACGCGCTCCTCCCAGTCACGCATCCACTGGCCGTCTCCCCATCCATAAGAGCCAAACAGACCGATCTGTTTCCCGCCCGCAAATGCCTCAACAGCCTCCATAAAGGGCTCCATCTCATCCTCCTCAAGGACTTCCGCCCCCATGGCCGGACAACCCAGTGCAAATACAGGCGCATCCTTCAGCACATCCGCGGATACGGACGAGACTTCCGCAACCGTACACTCCTTACCGGCTTCCTTCACACCTTCCGCCACTGCATTGGCCATTGCCTCCGTGTTGCCGGTCTGGGACCAATATACTACCATAATCTGATTCATGTTTTCATCCTCCTATTGTCATTGATTTATATTGTTTTAAACCATAAATCTCAAGAATATCCGCAATATCCATGCCGTGTGATACCATATGGATCACATGCTCCCTGGCATGATTATACCGCCTGAAAATGGACCTGCACTCATTGAGATTGGAGTATACCTTCCAATATCCAACGCACAGGAAATTCTTTCCGTTATTCTCAATAAATCCGATCACATCCTCCGGGGGATATCCCAACAGCACGCCGATCTCATGAGGAAAGCCGCGTCCCCCTTCCATATGGGCTTTATATCGCCGGGACACAAGCCTGAGTATGGAAACCGGATCCTGGCAGCCGTATCCAAACCGCTCCATCAGCTGCTTGATCTGCGGCTGGTCAAGATAAGACTCCAGCTTCTGTTTCCTGTAAAGGAGAAATGTGGTCTTTTCCCCGGATTCGTACAGTACATAGCACGAGATGGACGTTCTTCTGAAGGTTCTCAATACTTCCTGCTTTTTCCTGCTGCCGACAGTGAGAAGATTGGATATCTTCATCCCGGTGAGAAGCGGGGCACACTGCATGGCAATCTGTGTTTCCAGATTGTCATGGTTCATGGTCATCAACAGATGCAGGGTTTCTTTGCTCATATAGGGCACCTCCTGGGGCAGATGATAATTCGTTTTAGGCGCTATCTAACTGTTATATAAGGTTAGTTCTAGCTAACTTCTGTTCTATATTCTATCAGCTGCATCAGGAATTTGCAAGATAGGTAATTGGGAATGTTTCTCACTACAGGGATCTGAACCTGATTTTGGGCTTCAAGGCAGGGATGCTGTTGCGCGGAATCTTTGTGAGTTTTTTTCTCATTCATTGCTTATGACATTTTTCCATCAAATTCAATCATATTTGCGCGATAGACTCTCGCGTGTTTTTTTCTCTTCGTTTTTATCTCATGTATTTTAACCATATATCCGGCCGCTGACACCAGACCCGACTGTCGTCAACTGTAACTAACTGCAAATAACAGTTTTTTATATTCTGAATGCAAATTCCGGGGAAATGTTATATAATGAACCCTGGGGTCTGTTTGAGGATTCATATCCGCTATGCGGCAAAAAGCAATTTTCAAACATACTCCGGACCAATGATAGATAAGTAGAGGTAAGTTATGGAATTATTACAATTGCGTTATTTTTTGACAGCAGCCGAATACCAGCATATGACAAAGGCTGCTGAGCATCTTCAGATAGCACAGCCCGCCCTTTCACAGGCCATCCACAGGTTGGAGGCGGAACTTGGCATCCCTCTGTTTGAGAGGAAAAGCAGGAGCATCGAGTTGAACGAAGCAGGACGTCTGCTCCAGAAGCGTCTGATCCCCCTTATAAGCGCCCTGGACCGTATCCCGGGAGAGCTGCGTGCCGGACAGTACCGTTCCAGCCATACCATCCACCTAAAGCTTCTTGCAGCGTCCACTTTGATCACCAACCGCATTATCGCCTATCGTTCCCTGCGGCCGGATGTAAATTTCCAGCTGAACCAATCTGACGCCACCACGGATTATGACCTTTGTGTATCTGCCATCCGCTCCGATGTTAAAAGCGATGAGTACTCCGACTACATGGTCATGCTGGAGGAGGACCTGTACCTGGCCGTGCCCACCCATTCCCCATATGGGGACAAGGACTCCATCTGCCTGGCTGATACCAATAATGCAGGCTACATATGCCTGGCCGGTTCCCGCCCCATACGCCAGATCTGCAACAGCTACTTTTCAGAAGCCAGTTTTACACCTAAGATCATATTTGAAAGCGACACCACCGAGTCCGTGCGCAATCTGATCGCGGCAGGTCTGGGCATTGGTTTCTGGCCCCAGTATTCCTGGGGGCCCCTGTCAGCGGAGTGGGGTCCTCTGGCCCCTCAATCGCCGGTCAAGCTCCTTCCCATCAAAGACCAGGTCTGCCGCAGACAGATCATCCTGATGTGCTCTCCCCATGGCAAGGAGAACCCCATTGTCAGGGATTTCTGTGATTTTCTGATCCAGAACTCAAAATGGCTGTAGGAAATCCCTACAGCCAACTTTTTGTTCCAAACCATATTTTATTATAATTCCTTCAGATGACTTCCCTTAAGCCTTGTCAAGGCCCTGGCCATGGATGCCTGGGACATTCTGAACTCCCTCAGGCTCTGCTTCTGGCGCATCTGCTCCTCCGCCCGTTCCAGGGCTTCCTTGGCTCTGACCGCGTCAATATCCTCCGGGCGTTCCGCCGTGTCCACGATCATGGTCACACGGTTATTGACCACCTGGACAATCCCACGCCCCACAACCGCTTCCTTCCACTGCCCCTCTCCGGGTATCCTAAACCGCAGTTCGCCCTCCTGGGTAGCCAGGATCATGGCTTCGTGATGGGGAAGAATACCAAACTCTCCGTCATGGGCGGGAACGACCAGTGTTTCACAGTTTCCATTATAAAAAATATGGTCGCTGGCCACTATCTTCAGCCAAAATGTAGACATATCCGGGCTCCTTTCCGTGAATCAGCCATATGCTTACCCTTCACCGTGTTCCATGATTTCGGCTTTTTTTACAACCTCATCAATGGTGCCCACATTAAAGAATGCAGCCTCAGGATACTGATCCATCTCTCCGTCAATGATCGCCTTAAAACCACGGATCGTCTCTTTCACAGGAACGTACTTTCCAGGCACGCCTGTAAAATTCTCCGCCACATGGAACGGCTGTGACAGGAACCTTTGGATCTTCCTGGCCCGGTTAACAGTCAGCTTATCCTCTTCCGACAATTCCTCCATGCCAAGGATTGCAATGATGTCCTGAAGCTCCTTATATTTCTGAAGCATCTGCTGTACCTTGCCTGCAACCTCATAATGCTCTTTACCCACCACATCCTCCTCCAGGATACGTGAGGTGGATTCCAGCGGATCCACTGCTGGGTAAATCCCCTGTTCCACAATCTTTCTGGAAAGGACCGTGGTGGCGTCCAGATGGGCAAAGGTGGTGGCCGGAGCCGGATCCGTCAGGTCATCCGCCGGCACATAGACTGCCTGTACCGAGGTAACTGAACCATTCTTTGTGGAAGCGATCCTCTCCTGAAGCTCGCCTACCTCTGTTGCCAGGGTGGGCTGGTAGCCAACCGCGGAAGGCATACGCCCAAGCAGGGCGGATACCTCAGAACCGGCCTGCACAAAACGGAATATATTATCAATGAACAAAAGTACGTTCTGGTGCTCCACGTCCCTGAAATACTCAGCCATGGTAAGCCCTGTCTCAGCCACGCGCATACGTGCCCCGGGCGGCTCATTCATCTGTCCGAATACCAGGGCCGTCTTATCCAGAACCCCGGACTCGCCCATCTCTGTCCAAAGGTCATTTCCCTCACGGGAACGCTCACCCACGCCGGTGAATATGGAATATCCGCCGTGCTCAGTGGCAATATTGGTGATCAGTTCCTGGATCAGTACGGTCTTGCCCACGCCGGCTCCGCCGAACAGGCCGATCTTTCCGCCCTTTGCATAGGGAGCCAGCAAATCAATTACCTTGATGCCTGTCTCCAGCATCTCCACCACCGGGCTCTGGTCCTCAAAGGAGGGCGGGTCCCTGTGGATCACCCATTTATCTTCATGATCCAGGCTCTCTCCGCCGTCAATCGTCTCCCCAAGGACATTAAATAGCCGTCCCAGGGTTTTCTTGCCTACGGGCACCTGGATACCGGATCCCGTGGGCTCTACCTCCATATCCTTGCACAGCCCGTCACTGGAAGCCAGCATGATACAGCGGACCACATCGCCGCCAATATGCTGTGCCACCTCCATGACACACCGCTTTCCCTGGTTATCTACTGCCAGGGCATCCTTGATATGGGGAAGGTGCTCATCTTCAAACGCCACGTCAACCACAGGTCCCATAACCTGTATGATCTTTCCCTTGCTCATGGCTGCCTCCTTCTAAATTACGTAGTATGTTTCTTTTTCTGTGCCTTGGCACCGCTGATCACCTCAGTTATCTCCTGGGTAATGGCAGCCTGCCTTACACGGTTATATTCAATGGACAGTTCGCTCAAAATCTCATTGGCATTGTCGCTTGCCGACTGCATTGCCATCATTCTGGCATTCTGCTCACTGCAAAAGGACTCTACCAGGGCGCCGAACACAAATCCTGTCACATAGTTGGGTACCACATTGTCCATGACAGCACTGGGGGAGGGAACCATCTGTATCTCCTCCTGTATGATGTCGGCCGGGATCACAATGTTGCTGAAATCCTCCCGTTTAAGGGGAAGCAGCTGTACGATCTGGGCCTCCATCTTCATGCTGTTGATCATCTGGGTGTAGAGGATCCACACCTCATCCAATCTGCCTTCCTCATAATCATCCAGCACCGTGGACGCGATCATCCGCGCCCTGTGCATGGTAGGATTCTGCACCGTATAATGGAACTGCTCCTCCACAGGAACATGCTTTGCGCTGAAATAATGACGTCCCAGCTCTCCCACCACATAGAGGCGGTGGTTGCTTCCCTGGTTCATCCACTCATGAGCCATCTTCAGCACATTATGGTTGTAAGCGCCTGCCAGGCCCTTGTCGCCCGTGATAACGATCAGGCCCTTCATCCTGTCCTGTTCCTTGATCTCTTTCCTGGGATTGAAGTAAAAATGCTCCACTTCCGGCATATGGCGCAGGATACGGCGTATCAAATCCTGTAATGTATAGAAGTAAGGCTCTGTCTCCTCCAGCAGTTTTTTGCTTTTCTTAAGCTTTGTGGAGGAGATCAGGTACATGGCATTGGTTATCTTCCTGGTATCCTGGACGCTTTTCATACGGCCCAGGATTTCTCTTGCATTTGCCATACTATCTCCTTCTTCCCTGTCAGATGGATGCCTTGTACTGGTTGGCGCTGTCCAGAATCTTCTGTACCAGCTCTTCGGTGAGATTCCCGGCTTCATCGATCTCTTTACCGATCTCCGGATGCTTTTCATCAAACCAGGCCAGCATGTTCATCTGAAATTCCTTAATCTTATCCACATCCACGCTAAGCATTACCTTGTGGGTGGCTGTACAGAGGGTAATGACCTGCTCATGCAGGCTGAGAGGCCTTCCCAAAGGCTGTTTGAGAAGTTCCATCAGACGCTTGCCGTAAGCCAGCTGCTCTTTTGTGGATTCATCCAGGTCTGAGCTGAACTGGGTAAATACTTCCATCTCGCGGTATTGGGCCAGATCGATCCTTATGCTTCCGGACGCCTTTTTCATGGCCTTTGTCTGGGCAGCACCGCCCACGCGTGATACGGAAAGGCCGACATTCACAGCCGGTCTCATTCCTGAAAAGAACAGATCACTTTCCAGGAAAATCTGTCCGTCTGTAATGGAAATGACATTGGTGGGAATGTATGCGGACACGTCCCCTGCCTGCGTCTCAATAATGGGCAGTGCCGTGATGGATCCGCCTCCCTTTGCATCGCTCAGCCTGCTGGAACGCTCCAGAAGGCGTGAGTGCAGGTAAAACACATCCCCCGGATATGCTTCACGTCCCGGGGAGCGCTCCAGCAGCAGGGACAGGGCGCGGTATGCAACCGCATGCTTAGACAGATCATCATATACGATCAGAACATCCTTTCCCTGGTACATAAAGAACTCCGCCATGGCTGTTCCTGAATAGGGAGCTATGTACTGCAGGGGCGCTGCCTCGCTGGCCGTGGAGGCCATTACAATGGTATAGTCCATGGCGCCGCTCTTTTTAAGGGTGGATACCAGCTTTGCCACCGTGGATGCCTTTTGCCCGATCGCCACATAGATACAGATCACATCCTTCCCCTTCTGGTTCAGTATGGTATCTATAGCAATGGAGGTCTTTCCGGTCTGGCGGTCGCCGATGATCAGCTCACGCTGTCCGCGGCCAATGGGAAACATGGAGTCAATGGCCAATATACCCGTCTCCATGGGAACCCCTACCGACTTCCTGTCCACGATTCCCGGCGCTTCCTCTTCCACCGGCCGGTAATCCTCCTCCTTCACAGGGCCAAGTCCGTCAATGGGATCTCCCAATGCGTTCACAACCCGGCCTAAAAATCCGCTTCCCACAGGCACCCCGGCCCTCTTCTTTGTGCGGACCACCTTTGTACCCTGGGATATCTCCGTATCCTTGCCAAACAGGATAACACCGATCTCATCCTTACGGATATCCTGGACCATTCCCCGGACACCGTTTTCAAATATTACAATCTCTCCGTACATGGCATGTTCCATGCCGTATACAATTGCGATACCATCGCCTATCCAGATAACAGAACCTGTCTCCTGTTCCTGGCCGGCATGGGTATCATAATCCTCAATCTCACTTTTGATAATGGAGATGATTTCCTGGGAACTGATTGTGCTCATATCAATACTCCTATCTTACTACTGCCCGGCACAGCTGGTTCAGCTGTCCCTTCAGGCTGTAATCATATTCTGTATCCCCGGCTTTCAGGACAAATCCGCCCACCAGGTCAGGCTGCATTACCAGTCGGAGATCTATATCCTTTTTATGGTATCTGCTGCACAAAAACTGTTTCATTCCTGCAATCTGGGCCGCACCCGGCATGGTCACATAGTGGAGTTCCGCCTCCATCACGCCTTCCATCCTGAGGGAGTAGGATTGCCATGCATCTGCAATATCCCCCATCTGTCCGATGCACCCCGCATCGCAAGCCTTTTTCAGGAAACGCACCATCAGACCGGAATATTCCGGTTCTCTGAATACCTTTTCTATGACGGCATGCTTACTTCCCATGGGAACCACAGGACTTGTAAGTACCCTGTTCAGTTCAGGGTTTTCCTTAATCACATCCGCAGCGTTTTTTACCATTTGCCCCGGTATTTCTAATTCATACAAAACAATCGCATATCTCCTGGCCGTCTCAGTCATTTCGATCACCTGATTCTGCTAAAAAGCGGTTGTAAAGGTTCCTGTCATTCTCAGGTCCGCTCTGCTCGCTTAAAAGTTTTGCAGCAGCACTCATGGCCAGTCCGGCAACGGAGACCTTCAGGTCATTCATGGCCTTCTCCCTTTCCAGGGCGATGGTCTTATCAGCATCCTCCATCTTCTTTGCAGCGTCTTCCCTGGCCTGGGCAATGATACGGTTGTATTCATCCCCTGCTCTGGACTTGGCGCTCTCAATGATCCGCGATGCCTCCTCCTCGGCCTTGCCCATGGAAACCTCATAGCTGGCTTTCATCTGTTCCGCCTCTGTTCTGGTATTCTTTGCATCGTCCAGATCACGTTCAATCATCTGCTTCCTTTCATCCAGTATCTTACGTACCGGGCCAATAAGGAAATGCTTCATGAATATGTAGAGCACCAGAAGGTTAATGACCGTAAAGGCTATATTCCAAATGTTTATATTTAACATATTCAAACGCCTTCCTGCTTGTTTTTATTTTAAGAACAGAATAATCAAAAGACCGATCACAAATCCATAAATAGCGGTTGCCTCGGCAAGGGCACATCCCAGCAGCAGGGCCTTTGTGATCTTACCGTCTGCCTCGGGCTGCCTTGCGATGGCATCCACTGCCTTGGAGGTAGCCAGACCAATTCCAATTCCCGCACCAACACCTGTAACTACTGCAACACCTGCACCTAAAGCAATTAATCCTGTCATAATATGATTCTCCTTTTTCTCTTAAATTTTCTCATATACTGTTAATGGTTAATCTTCGATTGCCTCTTTTATATATAGTGACGTGAGGAACACAAACACATAGGCCTGGATCACTCCGTCAAATATATCAAAGTAAAAACTGAACGGCAGCGGCACGATCAACGGAAGGAGATGCTTGATCAATGCCATGACCACAATGGCGCCCAGAACATTGCCGAACAATCGCATACACAGCGAAAGCGGCCTGATAAACAGTTCCAGCACGTTAATGGGCGCTATAATGGCAATGGGCTCCGCAAAACTCTTGACCCAGCCCTTTACTCCCTTTTTCCTGATTCCGGCAGCTTCCACCAGCACAATGCTCATAACGGCCAGGGATACCGTCACATTCAGATCCTTGGTGGGCGACTTGAATCCAAAAAGGCCGATCATGTTGGCAATCCCAATGTAAAGCACCACGGTGATCAGGTAGGGAATATAATCCCGGCCATCCTTACCCAAAAGACCCTCAAAGAAGTCATAGATAAAAGAAAGGCCACTTTCCAGCGCGGCCTGCTTGTTGTTGATCTGCCTTACCTTAAGGCCATGGACAAGAAGCAGGGAACCTGCCATCATCACTGCCATGATGATCCAGGTGACCACAACTGATTCCAGCACATCGATCCCTCCAAACAGCGGTATGGTAAACACCACATTGCAGTTCAGTTCGTCCATCAGCGATTCCACTAAACCATCCATATCTTCCAACCCCCCTTTCTCTTCTTTTGCTTTGCCTAATTATAGTCACTGTGTTTTATAATTTCAAATACATATTATTTATAAATTGATAATATAAAAGTTATGAAACTAAAATATATACAATATACACTAAAAACAATATTGATTTTTGTTTATATTTTTATTGACCACCTTTGGTTTCTTTACACGGATTTTACATAGACCTAAAAATTTGCAAGTATTTATACAAAAAAATTCAGGAAATTATATGCAAGAATACATGCGGCAAAAAAATGCAGAAAACCCCTGAAGACATGCCGCTAAGGCTGTCTCCAGGGGATGTTAACGGATTCATCTTTCCCTCAGGCAAAATTCCCGCTTCTTTAGACGGTGAGCAGTAATAAATTTATCATAGAGGGAATCTGGTCACGGCAGAAACCTGGTCATGGCAGGAATCTCAGTTCCATGACAAAGCCTCCGTCTGATTCCTTAAGATGCGCTGATGCATTATAACACGCTAGGCATGGCCTGCGCCTCACAGGTATCTGAGATGTGCTTGACACTATATTATATATAAGGAACTATTCAAAATATACCACTGTAAGATACTGTCCTGCATGGATCGTGTCCTTCTTCAGATTGTTCATCTGGATCAAACGGTCCACATATTCATGAGTGCTCATGGAACTTCCCTCTTTATACTGGTCAGCTATCTTCCACAGGCTGTCCCCTTCCCGGATCTGGATACTCTTATAATACGGCGCAGCCGTAGTCTCCTCTTTCGCCATGGAGGTGAACATAGCACGCCCCATAAACATGGTGACTAACAACAGCACTGCAAAACAGGTAACTATTAACTTTCTCATATGCAACCTCCCTAAGGCGGTTCCTTCATGCGCACTCCAGAACGTGTGTTCTTTTGTATATATATAATATAGCACCCGAACACACGTTTGTCAATGGTTTTAGCCGAAAAAACCGAACAAAGGTTTGCATTTTTACCGAACATATGTTACTATAGATTTAGAAAATGCAGGAGGTTGAATATGGCTCAGGATAAAATTACTTCTAAACAGCAGGAGATATTAGAATACATAAAAGACACTATACTTAAGAAGGGGTATCCCCCGGCTGTGCGTGAGATATGTGAGGCGGTTCATTTAAAGTCCACTTCCTCTGTCCACTCCCATCTGTCGGCCCTGGAGGATAAAGGCTATATCCACCGCGACCCCACTAAGCCCAGGGCAATCGAGATCCTGGATGACACCTTTAACTTTAATCGCAGGGAGATGGTGAACATTCCCCTGATCGGTACGGTTGCTGCAGGAGAGCCCATCCTGGCAGAGGAACGGATCGAGGATTACTTCCCATTTCCAGCCGAGGCGCTTCCCAACGCAGAGACCTTTATGCTGAAGGTAAAGGGAGAAAGTATGATAGGCGCCGGAATCCTGCCCGGCGACCAGCTGATCGTGGAGCAGCGCCCTACTGCTGACAACGGCGAGATTGTTGTGGCCCTGGTAGATGACTCCGCCACCGTGAAGCGTTTCTATAAGGAAAAGGGCCATTACCGCCTGCAGCCCGAGAATGATGCCATGGATCCCATCATAACGGACCACGTGGAGATTCTTGGCAAGGTGATCGGCCTGATCCGTATGATGTAGTCCGCAGAACATGCAAAGTCAAACCTATAATATAAAACGTGCGGTCACCGGAATACATGTCTTATCCCGGTGACCGCACGTTTTAGCATATTATAACTCGTCTATATCCACGAAGGTCTTTCCGTCCCTCCAGATCCGCTCCAGATCATAGAACAGCCTGTCTTCCTTGCAGAATATATGGACGATCACATCCTTATAATCCATAAGGATCCAATTGGCGTTCTGATATCCCTCGATCTGCTTGCACTCGCAGCCCTCCCTGCCCAGGACTTCCTCCACATTGTCAGCCATGGCCTGAACCTGATTGGGGTTGCTTCCATGGGCAATGATAAAGTAGTCGGCCAGAACAGACACGGACTGGATATCGATGATCTTAATGTCCTCGCCCTTTTTATCACTGAGGGCATTGTAAGCCAGCTTAACCATTTCCTTTGAGTTCATTGCTGTCTCCTTTCATCTCCTTAAAATATTCATATGCTTCAACTGTCATAGGGTCAATACTTCCGCCTTTTTTATCAAGATATTCCAGGGTTCCCGATAATATGGCATACATGGTTTCATCAAGGTTCTCATATGCCAGCCTGCGGATCAACGGCAGATTCTCAGCCTTAAAGCGTCTGGGCTCAATGTAATCCGCAATATAGAGAATTTTATCCAGAACCGTCATGTCCGGTTTTCCCGTTGTATGGCATCCAATGGCATCCAGGATCTCCCTGTCCGTAATCTGGTACTTGTGCTCTGCCAGCCACGCCCCGTATTTTGCATGGAGCACTGGCAGGGCATTCAACTCCGCTTCCGTAACCTCAATGCCATGCTTGATGCATTTCTTCAGGATAATGTCATCCGAATAGCGTTTTCCGCAATCGTGCATCAGCCCGGCCAGTTCAGCCTTATCCAGGTCATATCCGTAGCGCATGGCCAGGTTCATACAGGTAAAGGAAACACTGAGGGAATGCTCGTAACGCATGGGAGCCAGCTTTGAACTGAGTTTTTTTCTCAGTATCATGATTTGACTGCATTGATTTTCCATATGCTCATCCTCCTAACATGTCTTTTTCCCACCGTCATAGCCTCCGGCTGCATTTTCCCTATACAGGCCGTGGACCCTGATATATTCTTCCACCGGTTCCGGGACTGCGTCCCGTATTGGCCGCCCTTCCGCCACTGCCTTCCTGATCCCCTCTGATGATATGTCCATCTCAGGACAGTGGATGGGATAGATCCTGGCGCCGTACCTAAGGGACAAACGGGCGATCTGTTCCTCCATATTCCTGTGGGGATGTCTGTAAGCACGGCCTGCCACCAGGAGCACGGCCTGCCCCATCACCGCCTCGGGATGATACCAATGTTCAATCTCATACAGGGAATCTGCTCCTATAATAAAATAAAATTCATCCTCCGGACGCTCCCTGTGCAAAAGGGTCAGTGTCTGCGCCGTATAGGTATCGCCTTTGCGCTTTAATTCAAAATCAGAATACAGAAAACAGGGGGTATCTGCAATTGCCAGTTTTACCATATCCCTGCGCATCTTACCCTCTGTGATCCTGTGGTCCTTTTTATGGGGCGGCACTCCGGATGGCATGAACCATATGCTCTCCAGTTCAAATTCCTCATATGCCCGCTTTCCCAGCCGCAGATGGCCATTGTGGATGGGGTCAAATGTTCCGCCCAGAATTCCTATCCTTGCCATAGAAATCCTCTCCCTTATTTTTCAGGCAGTACGATTTTTCTCTTTGTCTCATCCTTTGCCGGCCGGTAAAGAACGATCTTTCTTCCAATCACCTGCACCACCTGGGAATGGGTGCGCTCTGCCAAAACCTCCGCAATGGAGCGGCCGTCATCCAGGCAGTTTTTCAGCACAGTGATCTTGATCAGTTCTCTGGCTTCCAGGGCCTCATCCACGGCCTGGGTGATCTCAGGCGTAAGGCTGGATTTCCCAATCTGGAATACAGGAACAATGTTCATGGCCAATCCCTTGAGATATGCTCTCTGCTTACTTGTCATATTATCTCCTTTTACTTATAGTAATCAAACTCCAGCCCGCACATACGGACCGTATCCCCTTCTTCAATGCCGGCTTTTTCCAGGTCGTTGAGGATCCCGGTACTCTTAAGGAACTTCTGGAAGAAATCAAAGCCTTTTTCAGAATCCAGATTGGTGTATCCCAGCATTTTCTCGATCCTGGGGCCCTCTACCACGTAGACTCCGTCTTCTGCCTTGGAAACAGTATACGGCAGGTTCCGGTCGCCCTCATACCCAACCTCGAATTCCTTTTCAAATATGACAGGCGCATCATCCACGGTCTTTAACAGATCATTGATATAATAGAGCAGTTCTTTCACGCCCTGTCTGCTCACAGCCGAGATGGCAAACACCCGGATGCCCTGGGGTTCAAACTCTGCCCGCAGTTTGTCCAAAAGTTCACTTGCCTCCTCCTCCGTGTAAAATGCGTCCATTTTGTTGGCCGCAATCACCTGGGGGCGCTTTAACAGGTCCGGATTATACGCTTCCAGTTCCCGGTTGATAGTACGGATATCCTCCAGCGGATCACGGCCCTCCACGGATGCACCGTCCACCACATGGACCAGTACCTTGGTGCGTTCAATGTGCCTGAGGAAGGAATGTCCCAGGCCCACGCCCTCGGAAGCTCCCTCTATCAGTCCCGGGATATCGGCCATAACAAAGCCAGCCCCATCTCCCAGGTCCACCACGCCCAAATGGGGATTTAATGTGGTGAAATGGTAATTGGCAATTTCCGGTTTTGCATTGCTGACAACGGACAGCAGGGTGGACTTTCCAACATTAGGAAATCCTACCAGTCCCACATCCGCGATCACTTTAAGCTCCAGCTGTACCCACAGCTCTGCTCCCGGCTGTCCGGGCTGTGCATATTTGGGCACCTGCATGGTCGATGTTGCAAAATGCATATTGCCAAGGCCGCCCCTGCCGCCTCTGAGGATCACTTCACGCTGATGGTCACCCGACATATCCGCGATCACCTTGCCGGATTCAAAATCCTTGATCACGGTCCCCTCAGGCACCTTGACGATCAGATCATCGGCATCCGCGCCGTGACAGCGCTTTTTGCCGCCTTCCTCGCCATCCCTTGCAACATACTTGCGGATATGGCGGAAATCCACCAGGGTATTCTTTCCTTTGTCAACCTGAAAAATGACATCGCCGCCCCGGCCTCCGTCACCTCCGTCAGGACCGCCGTTGGGGACGTAAAGCTCCCGCCTGAACGACACATGGCCGTCTCCGCCCTTGCCGGATTTAATAAATACTTTTGCACTATCGGCAAACATACATAGCACCTCCTGTGGTGTGGTTCTTCAACAAAAACGCAGTTGAAGAAAAAAGGACTCCATACGCTAAGTATGGAGCCCTTCGAAATTATTCGTTGATTGCCCTTGGGTAAACAGAAACCTGCTTTCTGTCTCTTCCCTTTCTTTCAAACTTAACAACTCCGTCTACTAAAGCAAATAAGGTATCATCGCCACCCTTGCCTACGTTGTTGCCAGGATGAATGTGGGTTCCGCGCTGTCTGTACAGAATGTTGCCAGCCAGCACGAACTGTCCGTCAGCCCTCTTGGCACCAAGTCTCTTGGCCTCAGAGTCTCTACCGTTCTTGGTAGAACCAACACCTTTCTTATGAGCGAATAACTGAAGGTTCATCTTTAACATGTCTTACACCTCCTTATACTTAACATTAATATATGATTTCCCATAATCCTTCTCAATATTCCGAAGACCCAGAATAAGAGAATTCATAAGGAGCTTTGATTCAGGACTTATCTCTGAAGTGAAGCGGAACTCAAACTGCATGTTCTCCTGTCCTGCCCCGCCTTCAAATTCATCTTCCGTAAATGTCTCCACTGAGTTGAAAAAGTTCAGAGCTAATGCAGATACTGCAGCGCAGATGATATCCTCACCTTCCTCTGCATACTCAGCATGTCCCTCCATCATGATCCCTCTGTAGATGACATTGCCTGAATCCGTGGAATCTTTTAATACGGTTGCTTTAATCATCTCATTTACAATTAAGCGTTGATCTTGTCAATCTTAACCTGGGTATAAAGCTGTCTGTGGCCGTTCTTCTTGTGGTAGCCAGTTTTCCTCTTATACTTGTAAACGATAACTTTCTTAGCCTTACCTTCCTTCTCAACTGTTGCTGTAACAGTTGCTCCGGAAACGGTCGGGCATCCAATCTGCAGTTCGCCGTTGTTCACAACCAGCACCTGGTCAAAAGTTACGGTCTCGCCTGCGCCTGCGCCCAGTCTCTCTACCTTAATGACATCGCCTTCTGCTACTTTGTACTGCTTTCCGCCTGTTGCAATAATCGCGTACATGAAAGGCACCTCCTATAATCATTACTCGCCAGCTGCGGTGTTTCACGCCTCTTCTCCTCAAGGAAAATGGGCAGAATCTTAGAACCTCGCTGTGCGGCATACTTGATTATAATAGCATTTCCATTTCCCGATGTCAACAGAAATTTCCACTATTTTGAATATTTTTTAATCGATCTTCTCCACAGAACTGACGTCCATCAGTTCGATATACTGCCCTTCCTCCAGGGTCACGGTCACCGGCTCAAAAAAGGTCTGGTAGTCATCCATATAATCATAGTAATACCGGACATCATTATACAGGGCATAATGGGCGCCATCTGATGTAAGAGGCGTGAGCCTGTAAGTTCCCGGCTCCATGTCCCGGCCCGCCTTATACATTCCTGTGGTTCCGGCCGAAATATCAGCCTGATCCGCCGGGACCGCATATCCCCTGCTCAGGATCAGATGCTGACCATTGTACAGGGTGATCAGCCCGTGGTGCTGGAAACGGAACGTACCGATCTTTTTTTCGTCCCTGTCATTCTTATATAAGGTAAAGGTACAGGAGGAAAATGCATGATTCTCCGATGTGTCCTCTGTAAAAACAGCATATTCCCCAGCCGGCATGTCCACTCCGATCACGTAGCTCCCCCGGCCGTAAATCTCCTGGTCCGTTTTCCCATATCCTTCCTCAGCAGTCTGGTATGTCTCCTGTCCGCGGTCCTGGTTTTCCGCCAGCGCCGTATGGCTGCTCAGTGCAGCTGCCAATATGGCGCTGCCCAGGATACAAGTGAATCTCTTCATATCCGTTCCTCCTCGTTATGAGCACTTGGCGCCTGTCTCTCAGGCGCTTACGTGCGATACATGCCGCTGGCACTTAGTGAGGTCTCTCACGAACTTAGTGCAGGGGCTCGTTATGAGCACTTGGCGCCTGTCCTCTCAGGCGCTTACGTGCGATACATGCCGCTGGCACTTAGTGAGGTCTTTTACGAACTTAGTGCAGGGGCTCGTTATGGATAGAAAGAGCATATCATTTTTCAAAGTCCGCCGTCAAGCCAGGTCACAGATTGTTCACCGGCATTTCACATTTTATTTATCAAATGCCGGATGCCAAACTGCATCTGGCGCAGGCGCTGCCAGGCGGGCATCAATTGCGTTTCCAGGTGCCTGGTGACAGGAGCACCAGCATGGGGAACAGCTCCAGCCTTCCGGCCAGCATATCGAAAATAAGCACGGTCTTGCTCAGGTAGGACATCATGGAATAGTTGGATGCAGGTCCCACCACCGACATGCCTGGCCCGATATTATTCAGATTAGCTGCCACGGCTGAAAAGGAAGTCATAAAGTCATAGTTGTCCAGACTTACGATCAGGGTGGAGATAGCAAATATCATAAAATATACAATAATATAGGCATTGAGGGAACGAAGGGTATTGTGTTCCAATGGTTTCCCCTCAAACTTCAGCACCTTCACGCTGCGCGGATGGATCACCGATGCCATCTCCTTTTTGATCTCCTTAAAGGCGATCATGATACGTGATACCTTCATGCCGCCGCCGGTACTGCCCGCGCAGGCGCCAATAAACATGATCAGCAGCAGAATGGCTTTGGAAAACTCCGGCCAGCTGTTATAATCAATGGTGGAATATCCCGTGGTGGTGATAATGGAGGAAACCTGGAAAGCCGCCTGGTGAAAAGCCATAAACAGGGTTGGGAACAGGTGGCGGATATTCATGGTGATGAACAGGACGGCAATGGCTACAATTGCCAGATATCCCCTCAATTCCTCACAGTGGAACGCATCCTTTGGTTTCCTGATCAGCATCAGGTAATATACATTAAAATTCACGCCAAACAGCAGCATGAACACGGTAATGACCCCCTGCTGGTAGACGGTGTAGTCGGCCTGGCCTGAATTACGGCAGGCAAATCCTCCTGTACCTGCGGCGCCAAAGCTCATGCAGATGCTGTCAAAAACAGGCATTTTCCCAACAAGGAGCAATATGACCATAACTACCGTCATACAGAAATAAATGGTATACAGCAGCTTGGCGGTGATCCTTATTTTGGGCACCAGTTTTCCCACGGAAGGCCCCGGGCTTTCCGCCCTCATGATATGCATGTTGTAATCCCCGGCCATGGGAAGGATGGCAAGGATAAATACCAGGATCCCCATACCCCCGATCCAGTGGGAAAAGCTGCGCCACATCAGGGATGCCTTGGACAGTTCCTCCACTTTGGGGATAATGCTGGATCCCGTGGTGGTAAAACCGGACACGATCTCAAACATGGCATCAATGATATGCGGGATCTCACCGCTGATCACAAAGGGCATGCACCCGAAAAAGCTCAGGATGATCCAGCCCAGGGAAACGGTTACAAACCCCTCCCTGGCAAAAAACATCTTTGTCTTTGGTTTCTTCCTGGTCCATGCAAATCCCAGAAGGCCGCACACAACGGCCACCCCCAGGTAGATATAACCAATGTTTTCTTTATAAACAGCAGCTGTCAGAACAGGCAGCAGCATAAACAGGGCTTCAATATTCATGATCCAGCCCAGCATATAAATAATGATACTCCGATTCATATCCTGCCCGCCTTATCCCAAAATGTCCTTTAAGTCATTAAGCCCTGTGTGTGTGGTCACAATGATGACCGAGTCACCAATCTGGATCACATCCTTGCCGCGGGGCGTGATAAACTTTCCATTCCTGCTAATACAGGCAACCAGCAGATTGCTCTTAAGTTTCAGTGTTTCCAGCGGGATCCCCACTGCCGGCGAGTGCTCCCTCACCCTGAATTCCAGGGCCTCGGCCTTGTCCGCAACGATCTTGTAAAGTGTCTCTATGTTACTTCCCATGGAATTCTGCATGGCGCGGACATACTGGAGAATGATATCCGCGGTCAGCATCTTGGGATAGATCACACTTCCCAGGTTCAGGGAATTGATCACATTTTCAAAGGCGATCTTATTGACCTTTGTGATCAGCTTTGCCCGGGACTGGCTGGCCGCGTACAGGGAGAGCATGATATTTTCCTCGTCAAAACCGGTCAGGGATGCAAATGCCTCTGTCTGGCGGATCCCCTCCTCCAAAAGGAGCTGCTGGTCGGAGCCATCCCCGTGAATGATCATGGCTTCCGGAAGCAGTTCACTTAAGAGCCTGCACCGTTCCTCATCCCTCTCAATAATCTTTATCTTGATCTTGGCCCCGGTCAACGCCTTGGCCAGATACACCGTAAGTCTTCCCCCGCCCACAAACATGGCTGAGTTCACCGTATTATTCTCAATACCGGCCTTGCGGAAGAATTCGGCAGAGTCCGAATGGGGCGCGATAAAGGAGATCTTGTCCCCTCCCAGCATTACAAAATTACCATCCGGGATCACCACGTCCTCACCGCGCTCAACCGCGCAGATCAGCACATTGCTCTTTAGCTTGCTCACCACTTCCAAAACCTTCATCTGGTCCAGACAGGAGCCCTTTGGGATCTGGAATTTAAGCAGCTCGATCCTTCCCTTTGCGAACGGCTCGATCTTGATCGCGCTGGGGAAACGCAGCAGCCTGGCAATCTCCCTTGCAGCCGCAAGTTCCGGATTAATGGCCAGGGACAAGTTCAGTTCCTCACGGATATAATTGATCTCTGCCGAGTATTCAGGGTTGCGGATACGGGCAATGGTGTGGCAGTTACCTGCCTTTTTGGCAATCAGGCAGCAGAGCATGTTCAGCTCATCGGAATTGGTGGTGGCGATCAGAAGATCCGCCTCCTTGATCCCGGCCTCCATCTGGACCTGGTATACGGCTCCATTTCCCGTGACGCACATGACGTCAATGCTGTCAGCCACTGCTTGCAGCGCCTCGCCGTCTGAGTCGATCAAAGTGATATCGTGATGCTCCCTGTTCAGCTGCTCGGCCAGGGTGGTTCCCACCTTGCCGCAGCCAACAATTATAATCTTCATTTCCTTCCCCTTTAACTCCCTTATGTGATATTCTTATGTGATATTCTAACGCGATCCGTTTTATTGTGTTTTGTCAGAAGGCGGAAGGACCTGCTCGTAAAGCGGTTTCCTCACCTTTTTCCTGGTAACCTCTACAAGATTCAGCCTGGTCATATCCACTACGGTTGTCTTTACCGGATCCTTTGAGACCACTTCTCCCAGATGGCGCATCAGCATCTCCCGGTCCTCCTCCTGTTCCATGTCAATGAAATCAATGAGAATGATCCCTGAGAGATTTCTCAGCCTGAGCTGGCGGCCGATCTCCTCTGCCGCCTCCATATTGATCCTGCATATGGTTTCCCGCATATTTTTCTTTCCCGCGTATTTGCCCGTGTTGACATCGATCACCACCATGGCTTCCGTGGGTTCGATCACCAGATATCCCCCGGATTTCAGCCATACATGTTTGCCAAGGGCGCGTTCCACTGCAGTGTCAATGCTGTACAGCTTGGTCAGTGGCAGCAGCTTGTCCTCATAAAACGACAGCTTCCCCGCATCCTCGGCCTGATACTGCTCCAGATACGCCTTCAGCTCTCTGTGATATTCCGGTATGTCCGTAATGATCCCATCCAGGGTACCGCTGTAGGAATCCCTGATCGCGCTGATATATCCGGGTACTGCCCTGTAGATACAGCTGTAACAGGTCCTGCAGGACGCCTCGGCAGCCAGTTTGCAATACAGGCCTTTCAAGTGTTCATATTCCTTTAGGAGCACTTCGTCCGCCACGCCGGCCCCATTGGTCCGCACAATAACGCCAAAACTCTCCTCTTCCCCGGAAAGCACTTCTTTTAACACTGCCTTGATCCTGGCCTTATATCCATTATCCCCTATTTTGGCAGAAAAGCCAACCCCTGTTTTTCCAACTGTCAGGACACAGTACCTTCCGGTAAATGCCAGCTTTCCTGTAAGGACAGGCGCTTTGGTCTTCACCGCATCCCGGCTCACCTGGACCACGATCTCGTCTCCGGCCTTCAGCTTTCCGGTGGATTGTGAGACAAAGATATGTTCCTTATTCTCATCCAGGCTGTAATAACCGGTCCTGCCGTCTCCGATGTCCACAAATGCGGCATTGATATTGCCCACCACCTTCTGGACCTTTCCAATATAGATATTGTTAAGCAAAGAGGAGGAATCCTCCGGTTCCATCATGATCTGGGTGATCCCGCTCTTTGAGGAAACAGCCGTACAGACCTTTCCCCTCCACTGTGTTACGATCAGTTTATCCATTACAATATTTCCTGTCCCAGCTCTTCCAGCGGTATAAATGTGTGGTTTCCTTTTTCCTTTTGGTCCGTATCCCCAAGGTCCGCATAGACCTCTTCCCTCTGTATCAGGAAAGCAAATGCGGTCCGCTCCTGACCGAGATGGCCGTAATACGCATCCAATACCAGTTCAGGCTTTAAGTTAGATGAACTGCCCGTTGAGATCTTCATAAACAGCGCCGTGTTCCCATCCTCTCCCCGGGTCAGTCTCAGGTCATAGATCAGGGGTTTGATATCCAGTTCCGCCTGTCCCCGTTTGGTCTTTTTCGTTACCACCACTTCCGGCTGCTCATAAAAAGCCAGCAGTCCGCCAAACCACTCCTCCACGCTCATATCCTTTGGCTCGTATCCGGGCCTGAAGGCTACGGTGTAATCGGCGGCAGCCACTATGGACATGGCATTGCCGGCCGTGTCCGGAAGTTCCCTGAAGCTGATGATCTCAAACCCTTCCGACATCACCTGGTTCAGCCGGTTGATCATGGTCCTGGAATCCTCTGTGCCGGACACTTCTATATCCACATACTCCCCATTGCTTGTGATTCCAACTCCCAGGGGTGCTGCAAAAGACATGATCTGGTGAGGACTGAATCCCCCGCTGTAACAGATTTCCACATCTGAACGGCGGATCGCTTTTTGGAAATACCGCATCACATCCAGATGACCAATGAATTTCATGGTTCCATATTTTTTGAATTTTATCCGAATTTTCATATACTCTATTCCTTTACCGTTTCATAGCACACACCGGTGCCAAAATACCTGGCACCGCAGCCAGAACATGTTTGGCGGCAGTTTGGCGTTACCTGTTCCTTCACAGCCGTGTTCCACTCGCGGATCAGGAACTCTTTGGTCACTCCCGCATTGATGAAATCCCAAGGGAACACCTCCTCCAGGCTGCGCTCCCTGGTGGTGTAAAATCCAATATCCACGTTGCAGGTCTCAAACGCTTTCATCCAGATGTCATTGTTAAAATACTCGGACCAGGAATCATAGATCGCACCGGTCCTGTAAGCCTCCTCGATCACCGCGCCCACACGGCGGTCGCCTCTGGCCAGCACACCTTCCAAAACGGTCAGCTCCGCCTCATGCCAGTTATATTTCAGGCTCTTATAATTTCTCATTTCCCTGAACTTGCCGCGTACAATATTGGCCCGCTGGATAAACTCCTCTTTGGTGCACATCCTGGCCCACTGGAACGGTGTGAAGGGCTTTGGAACAAAGAAGGAGGAGCTTGCCACGATCTGTACCTTTCCGTTTCTTTGATCCTTGGGTATCTCATAGTATTCTTCCGCTATTTTTTCTGAGAGAAGAGCGATCCCCTCCATGTCCTCCACGGTTTCTGTGGGAAGCCCCAGCATAAAGTACAGCTTCACCCGGTTCCATCCGGCCTCAAAGGCGTCCTTTGCGCCTTTTAAGATGGTTTCCTCTGTCAGGCCCTTGTTGATCACATCCCTTAAGCGCTGGGAACCGGCTTCCGGCGCAAAGGTCAGGCTGCTCTTTTTAATATCCTGGACCTTGCTCATAACATCCAGTGAAAATGCATCAATCCTCAGGGACGGCAGGGAAATGTTGACCCCCTTGCCCTTGAACTCATCAATAAGGAAATTCACCAGCCCTTCCAGCTGGCTGTAATCACTGGAGCTTAAAGAACTCAGGGAAATCTCATCATTACCCGTGCTCTTTAGCATGTCCCGCGCATACTTTTTCAGGTATTCCAGGCTGTGCTCCCTCAGGGGCCTGTACACATCACCGGCCTGGCAGAAACGGCAGCCCCGGATACATCCCCGCTGGATTTCCAGCACCACCCGGTCCTGGGTCACCTTCATAAATGGAACAAGGGGTGTTTCAATATATCCCACGTCATCCATGTTCCTGACCACCTGCTTTGTGATCACGGGCATGGCATGGCTGTTGTTGGGAAGAAAGCTTTCAATGGTCCCATCCTCTTTGTACGTAACATCATAAAATGCCGGCACATAGATACCGGGTATCTCTGCCGCCAGCTCCAAGAACCTGCGTCTGCCGCCGCCGGCCTTTTTGTTCTCCTTATACCGGTCCATCAGATCAAAATAGACCGTCTCGCCTTCTCCTATATAAAAGATATCGAAGAAGTCCGCCAGCGGTTCCGGATTATAAGCACAGGGGCCTCCTCCCACAACAATGGGATCTTCCTCAGTTCTGTCACATGCGTGAAGAGGGATCCCGGACAGGTCCAGTATTTGCAGCACATTGGTGTAACACATCTCATACTGCAGGGTAATGCCCAGAAAATCAAAATTTTTCACCGGCTCCTGGGTCTCCAGGGTAAAAAGCGGAATGTGCTTTTCCCTGAGCACAGGGTCCAGATCCATCCAGGGCGAATAGACACGCTCACAGTAAATATCATCCCGTTTGTTAAACATGGAGTATAGGATCTGGATGCCCAGATGGGACATTCCGATCTCGTAGACGTCCGGAAAACACATGGCAAAGCGGATGTCCACCTTGGATGCGTCCTTATTTGTCATGTTTACCTCCCCGCCAATGTATCGGGCAGGTTGCTGGATACTTAGTAATATTTCATCAGGTAACGCTAATTTTCTCATAAAATATCGTCCTTATTTTGGTAGTATTGCACAAAATCTTGTGCTTGTTTTTTTCTGTTTCAGGCATTGAAAAAAACTAAAAATTCCACTTTTTATGCTCCCATTTCGGCTGAAAACACCGGCTTTTCAAGAGGTTTTTGTCCCTTTTACGACAACTTTAAATTTTCGGACAAAACAAAACAATTCAACACCATGCATAATTATAGATGATAAATCGGTATTAAGCAATACATTTCACGTAAGCTCTTTAAGAACCTCTTTAAGAAGCCGCCTTTTTTAGCAATTCCTGCGTAAGGCTTTCGGTGAGAAATGCGTTGAGTCCTTCACAGAAAATCATTTCTGCCTCGTCCTTTGGAACCAGTACATTGTTGCTGGTTACTTGGCCGATCCAGCGCTGCGTCTGCAGTTGGGAAATCATATCAGAAGTTTAAACCCGGACTTTTTCACTCAGACCGGTCTGGGATTGTAACTGTTCAGGATATCCGATGTGAAAATTGGTGCAAAAACGGACTTATAAGCATGCTTAACGCCTGCATTTACAGCTATTTTCCCGCCATCCCGAACTGTTACTTTTAATTCATGCATTTGGTTAGTATTCGCTAACCATTATTTAAAAAAATAGGGATTAAATCCCCAAAAACAGTTTGCCTGCCATTCGTCTTCCTCCAGATCATTTCTGCTTCAGTTCATCAGTTCTTGCCTTTTCAAAATGCCTTTTTACAGATACAGAGTAGATTTCGGAAACAGCCGCCACCACTGGTTCTGCCAAAGCGCCGAACAACGCCTCCTTATCATCAAAATGATGATAGAAGGCTCCATTGGTCACATGGGCGTCCTTGCATATTTCCCGGATGCCGGCCCGTTCAAACCCATATTTTATTAGTTCTTTGAAATATCATAGTAATACACACAAGTCTGATACGCCGGATTCTCATAAACGCCGCTGATCCTATTGCTTATAACATAATTCTGCATCATATCATATGCAAAGATCATATAGCATTCGTCCATTATGGTTTCCTGCATCTGTATATACAGCCTTTTCGCGGCATCCCTGTCCGTTGCTGTCAGCTCCACCGCTTCTTTATTCACAGACTCAAATATCCGGTCATCCAAATAGCAGAAATTGTAGCCAACAGAATCCCTGGCATTTACAAGCAGCGCTGAAAACCAGCTGGCAGGATCCGCATAATCAGGCCACCACTGCATTAACATGATATCCTGGCAGTCATCCGGGTCCGCGCTCCCTGCCAGCGCCCTCTGGGCATCCCAGTCCATGCCAAGAAGCTTCAGCGTCACTCCTATGCGTGCAAGATTATCCTTGTAGATCTCCAGCATCTTACTGTAAGACGTATTGCTCCTCATGTAAGAAACCGTCACCGTAACATCTGTGAGGCCGGACCTTTTAACGTATTCTCCTGCCTTTTCCAGGTCACAATCATAGCGCATCAGATCATCGCTATGTCCCCAAAGGCCGGCAGGAATCATACCATGAGACCGCGCGCCGTATCCTGCCAAAACCTCATCCACTGTTTCTTCATATGGAAACGCATATGCCAATGCTTTCCGAAAATCTTTGTTGTTACAGGGAGCGCTCTTTGTGTTTAACATCAGGATCACATTGGTAAATGTATTGGCATGGAGAACGGAAAACTTATCATCCTCCCCCAATGCCTTTAAATCTTCAATTGAAAAATCTGAGGCAAGCTGGGATTCACCTTTTTCAAGCAGTTCTCGGCGGGTACCGGAATCAGGAACCTCCTGTATATAAACGTATTGATACTGGTTGTCCTCCCAGCCGCCGCGATAGCCTTCATAGGCTGCCAGAGTGACTGCCCTTGCCGAAGCTGTGGAAATGGTATAAGGACCGCTTCCACCGTCATTCCCATCATTAAACCATTCCACATCTTTATCAAGAACATTGGGGCTCATGATATAGGCAGCATAGCCTGCTGACGCAATGAGGGGGATTGACGCACTGTAGCTGAGATGGAATGTTACTTCGTACTCTCCGGTTACTTCAATGGAATCCACGCTGTTCCAGATGTAAGCGGCCCCCTTGCCAAGATTAATGGTCCTGTCAATGGATTTTTTGACTGCTTCTGCATTCATTTTTTCTCCATCATGAAAGGTGACATCCTCTCTCAGCCGGAAAACCCACTGGGTGCCATCTTCATTGGATATCCAATTGGTGGCAAGCAATGGTTCAACCTCATCGGTCCGGTCATTGTAGCGGGTCAGGGTTTCATATACATTGTGAAGTATTTTCACACCGTTAGACTGCTCCGTACTTGGATCTAATGTCACATATGGTTCTGAATAATAAGAATGATACAGTACATCCGTGTCCTCACTGCCCTTCTCCCTGCTCTCCCGGCATCCGGTAAGCAGGGAGACAGTAAGCAGAGAAACAGTAAGCAGAGAAACAGTAACCAGGGAAGCAGCAAGCACTGACCCCATCAGAACGGATAATCCTCTTTTCATCCGACTTCACCTCTCCTTTTATTGGCAAGCCCTGCGTCTTTAAGTTCTCCGAAAAGCTTTTTCATATCAATTGGCTTTGCAGCATGGCCATTCATTCCTGCTTCCAGACAAGCCTGTATATCCTCAGCAAAAGCATCCGCAGTCATGGCAATGATGGGAATATTTCGTTTTACCTTATCAGGGAGAGCCCGAATGGCCCTGGAGGCATCACGGCCGTTCATAACAGGCATCTGGATATCCATCAGAACCGCGTCATACGTATCTGCTTCGGAATCACATAAAAGTTCTACACAGATCTGTCCATTCTCTGCCCTGACGGTACTGATATCGTAGTATTTCAGCATTTCCTCTATAATCTCCCAGTTTAAGTCATTGTCCTCTGCAACCAGAAGCCTCAGCCCCTGCAGTCCGCCTGCGTCTTCATCCGCGGATGCGGTTTCAACCTTAGAAAAATGCAGGAACTCGTTCATTTTATCATAGATCACAGACTTAAACATCGGTTTATTGATAAAAGCATGAACCCCTGCCGCCTTAGCTGCATCTTCTATCTCCGTCCAGTCATATGCACTGATGATAATGATCAGAGCTTCATCTCCAACCTTGGCCCGAATGGCTGCCGCAGTCTCAATACCGCCCATATCCGGCATCTTAAAGTCAACAAGCACAACCCTATATCCCTGGCCGGCTTCATGCCTTGCTGCGGCCATTTCAACTGCCGTCCGCCCATTGTCTGCCTTATCAACCGTTACCCCCATAGATACCAGGGTATCCTCCGCGGTTTCAAGGAACACTTCATCATCATCCACAAGCAGCAGCTTAAGGGGCGGCAATACTAAATCATCCGTGGTGGTTTCAGCAATTGGAAGTGTCAGAGTGACAGTGAATTTAGTTCCTTTTCCAATCTCACTTTCACAGTCAATGGTGCCGCCCATAAGATCAGTCAGCTGCTTGGTAATGGCAAGTCCGAGGCCGGAACCCTGTACCTTATCAATACGGGTATCCACCGCGCGGGTAAAGTTCCGGTACATATCACTCATAAATTCCCGGGTCATGCCGATCCCGGTATCCTGAACCGTATAGGTCAGGATCACTTTGCCGCTGTCTTCAGGCAAACGTGTCTGCGCAAGTGTTAAGACGACTTTTCCCCCTGGATCTGTATACTTTACCGCGTTGGACAAAAGGTTGATGAATATCTGGTTGATCCGAAGTTCATCCGCATACAGGTATTCATATGTTATATGGTGCAGGCGGACCTCAAACATCAATCCCTTTTCCTTGATCTGGGGCCTTACGATGTTCACAAGATTTGTACCCGATTCAGCAAGGGAAAACACTACCGGGTGGAGGGTCATTTTTCCTGATTCAACGATTGAAATATCCAACACGTCATTGACCAGAGTAAGTAAATGGTTGCTGGCCAACGTGATCTTTTCAAGGCATCCCAGTACCTGCGGGGGATCATCAATATTTTTTCTTGCAATCGCGGTCATCCCAATGATGGCATTCATCGGCGTACGGATATCATGGGACATGGAGGAGAGAAACCTGGTTTTTGCCATGTTGGCATTCTGCGTCTCCTCCACGCTCTTTTTAAGCTGCCTGTTAATGGACATGATATGGCTTCCATCCAGCAGCAGGAGAAGGAGAAAGCCGATGGTTACATAAAAAAGCATATGCCAGTCAAACCCTATGTCAACCAGCGCTTTGGACTGGATATAACCTACAAACGTGCAGTTTAGTGTGTTCTCTATCTGGCTGCTGACATAATACGCATCTTCACCGGCCTGATCCTTCAGTTCCACCAGGCACTTGTCTTCTTTCTGGAAGGAGCTTTGGAATCGGCCTATATCCACATAGGAAAGACCATTGTTTTGTTTAATAAATGTCCAGAAGGTATCACCGCTCATGGAACCGGACTGAATGATATACCGTCCATTTATGTCTATCAGGGAAACCTCCGCCTCGCGGTAGGCACCTGGGAAAAGCCACTGGGAATGGAGCACATTGACAGGAATCGTTTTTACAAGTATGGCTTTTGCATCTCCTCCTCTGTCATCTCTGACAGTCAGCAAGCTGCAAAATCCAATACTATTGATCCCATCCACCGGATTAATATACGCGGAGGATATGTAGACAGTTCCCTCTCCCCTGGTTCCGTTTATCATTAAAGGAAGTATGTATGTAAATGACTCTGCCACCTGGGAGTAATCAACCTTGTTCCCATTGTTTCCGGAACCGGTAGATAAACCGGACAATGTATCATAATATAATATGTGTACAGAAACATCACTATTTATATTAACTTCCTTCAGATATTCAACGGCTTCTTCCGCCGAATACCCATGGTTCTCTATGTAGGCAGCCCAGCTGTCACACTCATTCTGCAGGCTGCTCATATACCCATAAGATAGTTGGGCGGTGGATTCCACGGCAGCAGTAAACGCATCCCGAGCCGCCCTTTCTTTATCACTTCGTACATTTTGGGAATAGCCCACGCAAAGGATCAATACAAAAACAGCGATTGCAATATTGCTGAGAGCAAGCGCAATGAATCTGTCCTTTCCTCGTTTGGTTTTCATACGCTTTCTCCTCTCTGGGCTTTCCGGGACCGCTATTCATCTTTATGGAATGACAATTTATCACCTCAAAAACATTTTATCATTAGATGGACCGGCAAACAAGAGAATAAAAGATTCCTGCATCATTTTTTCATAGGGAAAACGTTCAGGCAGTCGGCAAGCATATCCGGCATCTCTTTTCACACAAAAAACAACAGCACCGCAAAACCGGACTTTTCCGCTCCTGCAGCACTGCCGCCTATCCATTCCCTATCCCATAAACACGCTCTAAGAAACCTCAATCCCATACAAGCGCGATGCATTTCTCCATAGAATATTTTCCTTATCATCCCCTGAAAGATCCATCCCTCTCACGAAACCGGCTCCCTCTGTCAGCCATTCCGTCCGCACGGGATAGGAGGAACCGTAGATGATATGGTCGGAGCCCAGCACCCGGACCGCACATTCCAGCGATTCCCTGCCCCACGGCTGGGCGTGGCTGGTCTCGAAAAATATATTTTCGGAAAGATACCGGGCCAGCTGCTCCCCGTTATCGTCAAACCGTTTGACCTGGTCCGCTCCCGCAGACCTTGTGGGAACCATCATTTCCTTGAATGCAAAGAAGCCGCCGCCCAGCATGGAATGTACCATCCTGACATGGGGATAGCGCTCAAACATGCCGCTCATCATTTCCCTGCACACAGCCGTCATCTGATCCACACAGCGTCCATAGGACCTGCGCAGGTTGTTGTAGGCGAGCAGGGAACCATGGTCCACCGGCACCGGGGTGTGGTGCACGTAGACGGTCATCCGGTACTCTTCCAGCTTTTCAAACAGAGGGGCAAACGCCTCGTCATCCAGATATAGGTTCCCGTAGTGGGCGCTCATCTGTACCCCCCTCATCCCCAGCTCTCTGTGGCAGCGTTCCAGCTCCGCAAAAGCCGCCTGCCCGCCGAACGGAGGTATGACTGCCAGCGGAATGAGGCGTCCGTTGCTGCGGCGGGCATAATCCGCCATCCCATCGTTAAAAAGCTTTGCCATAGAAAGTCCCAGCCATTCATGGCAGCATGGCACCTTCATAACCCCTTTGTCGATTCCCGCCAGGTCCATGTCATGCAGCTGCTTTTCCAGCTCATAATCTCCCTCTGCATAATTCACTCCGGGACAGCCTGCCGGGCGTTCGATGACAATCTCTTTTCTTTTGTCCCTGTCAAGAACCCGGCCCGCGGTCCCGTAAGCCCGGGGAATGTCCGCCAGGAACAGGGAAAGCAGTTTGTCATCTTTGAAAACCTGCTCCGGGAACCAATATACGTTTGCATCTATTACCATGTCCGATACCTCTTTTTCTTCATACTTAGTTTTAGAGCGTGTTCCGCCGGGAGTACTTGCGGTTTCCCGCAGAAAACCTTATAATACTTCTGGAAGGTATTATTACATCAGGGGAGAATATTAATGGATATTGATTACATTCACGAATTTGTTGTTCTGGCCGATACCGGCAATTATATGGAAGCCGCCGATAAGCTTTTTCTTACGCAGTCATCCCTTACCAGGCATATCCAGAAGCTGGAAGCCGACCTGGGCGTCCTCCTGTTTGACCGCTCCACCAGACACATTGAGCTTAATAAATACGGGAATCTGTTCATGCCCTATGCCCGGCAGATCTCTCAGCTTCAGAAGGAATATACCACCACATTCTGCAATGAACTGAACCGGGAACGCGGCACGATCCGGATCGGAGCCATACCTGTGATGGCCCAGTACCAGATCACGGATATCCTGGCGCGGTTCCAGCAGGAGAACCGGAATTTTATGCTGGATATCCAGGAAGCGGATTCCCTGAAGCTGATCCAGATGCTGCGCGATGAGGAGATTGATTTTGCAGTGATCCGTGAATCCGATGATGCTTCCAGCGCGTTTTGCAAAATCCCCATCACCCAGGATACGCTGGCGGCCCTGATGCCGGCCGGCCATCCCCTGGCAGTAAAGGACCACATTGAATTAAAGCAGCTTTACCGCGACTCTTTCCTGCTCCTGGGCCGGGACACTTTCATGTATTCCCTCTGTGTCCGCGAGTGCCGCAGCGCGGGATTTGAACCCCACATAGCATTTACCAGCAACCGGGTGGACAACATCATCGGCCTGGTCAGCAAGGGCATGGGCGTGGGCCTTCTCACCAAACGGCCCGTCATGTCCGCCAACCATTCGGAGATTGCAGTGGTGGACATCCTGCCTGCCATTACCACCACCATCAGCCTGGCCTACCTGCCCGGCAAAAAGCTGACCGCTCCCCAGCAGCAGCTGGTTAAAATTTTTGAGAGCCTGTGATGTGCAGGCTCTTTTCCATTGAATCCTTTTGGCCTTTCACCCCATATACATCCCGCCGTTTAACCGCAGCACCTGCCCGGTCATAAACCCGGCCTCCTCGCTGGCCAGATAACACACGGCCGCTCCAAAGTCCCGGGGCGTTCCGTTGCGCCCTGCGGGAATCCTTGGAATCAGCGTTTTATTGTCCAGCTCATCCTCCCACTCCACGGGGTGGTCGTTTTCCATGCCGCCCTTCGCAATACAGTTGACCGTAATCCCCTGCCCGGCCAGGGCCTGGGCGAGATACCGCGTCATGGAAATCACTCCGCCTCTGGCCGCACAGTCGGGCAGCCCTTCCTCCTGCATCCCGTTCTCCGCGCTGATGCCCGCCATCAGGATGATGCGGCCCGCCCGGCTCTTTGCCAGATAGGGGAGTGCTTTCTGCACCATGGTAAAGCTGCCTGTAATCTGGTGGTGAAGTTTCTGGTCCAGCTCCTGCTCCGTGATATCGGAAAGCCCTTTTAAGCGGGCCGGCGCGCCCTGGTTGGGGATAATCACATCCACGGAACCGAATCTTTGGCACACCTCCCCGTAGACCGCTCCGTCCCCATTTTCATTGCTCAGGGCAATACAGGTTCCCGGATGATGTTCTACCTCGGCGATCAGCCGCCTGGCATCCTCCATGTTGTGGGTCACCATAACCACGTTCATTCCTGCCTCTGTCAGCATGTGCACGGCCCCGGCCCCCACATGGCCCGTGGCCCCGGCAATCACTGCCGTACGTCCTTTTAATGTATACATATTCCTCTCCATCTGTCCGGCGTTCCGAAGCATATTTAATAATGCTTTAGATAAACCGCCCGTTCTGGTCAATCCACGAGTCCACAAAATCAAACAGCACCTTCACCGTATCGCCGAACTGTCCCGGATAGCTCTCCGCCTCGTAAGCCGGCGTAAAGTTATGCCCGGCGCCTTCCATAAAGCCCAGGGTCTTATCCGTGCTCCCGGCCCGCTCATAGATCACCTCGGATGCAAGGTATTCATAGCTGCCGGTCATGCCCACGGCAAGCATGGGAACATGGATTCCCGTCACATTGCCCGGAGGGCAGCAGTAGGACGAATCCCAGTCAACTCCGTACACTCCGTCCTCACCCACATGGAATTCCTCTGTGGTCCTGACCGCCTGGGACCGGAGAAATGTTTTCACCGTGGTCATAACGGCTCCGCTTCGCAGGGAACCCGTATTCTGCTGTCCGGGACGCGATACCCGGACGCTTGGCACCACCTGAAGGGTGATACTTCCGTCCCCGTGCAGCAGAGGCCATTCCTTCTTTGTGTGGGACAGCAGACTCAAATCCTGGGGAAACAGCTTGTTATTGGGCGCAATCTGGTTGGCCCCCGGAATCACCATGGGTTCATCATCCAGATAGTTTCCCCGGCCCTCCCCGATCTCCTTAAGACGGAGCAGCGCATGGCCGATCAGCCGGTTGCCCCTGGCGCCTTGGGCGCGGTAGAATTCCCGCTTGAATGTCTCGCTGTAATTGGAACCGTCCGGGTGAAACCCATGATCCATGTTAAAAAGATCCAGCTTTGGATTGCGCCTGGTTCCATTGAATTCTTCCTCGATTGCAGGATCCAGGCTGAACAGGGTCATTGCTCCGTTTCCAAAATTGGAATCCAGGAACATGACGCCGTCCGCCGCGGTCAGCTCCTCAGCCAGGCCGCAGGGAATCAGCTTTTCCGGTCCCTGAAAGACCTTTGCCCCATTCTCCGCCACGCACTGGTAAGCGCTCATCAGGGTAGCGCCCCCGCTGTGTCCCAACAGCAGCACCTTCTCAATGCCCGGATACGACTTCAGGAAATCCACCGCCCGCTTTACGTCCAGCATCTTGTCGTCCAGCGTGGATTTGTCATCCGCAACCACCGCGGTCAGAACACGGTATCCCCTCTTTGCCAGCTCCGGCGCGGGCAGAAAACCCAGATAGCTCTCATCCGAGTGCATCAGCACGATACCGATCTTGCTTTTCCTGCCCAGAAGATCCGGCTCATAGAGCAGGCCCGGCACCCGGTCCGGAAGCGGTACAAATGCGATTTTATAATTATCCGACATAATAATTCCTCTCTTTACTTCTTTTCTCTTTACCCATTGATCTCCGACACGCGGCAGCAGGACACAAAATGGCGGCCCGATACCTCGGTCAGCTCCTGGGGCTGTCTGCACGCCTCGGCCGCATAGGGGCATCTGGAATAGAACCGGCAGCCCGGCTTGGGGTTAATGGGCGAGGTGATCTCCCCTTTTAGCGGAAGCCGCTTCATGGGATGCAGGATATCGGTGGACGGAATGGCGGACAGCAGCGCTTTTGTATATGGATGCAGGGTATGTGCAAACAATTCAGCGCTGGGCGCCTTCTCCACCAGCTGTCCCAGGTACATCACGCAGATATTGTCCGAAATATGGCGTACCACGGACAGGTCGTGTGTGACAAACATATAGGCAGCGCCGCTTTTCTCCTGAAGGTCCATCAGCAGGTTCAGCACCTGTGCCTGGATGGATACGTCCAGGGCGCTGACCGGCTCGTCACAGACGATAAATTCGGGATTCAGCGCCAGGGCCCGGGCGATTCCCACCCTCTGGCGGCGTCCTCCGTCCAGCTCATGGGGATAGGAACGGCGCAGGCGCTCATCCACCCCCACCAGGTCCATCAGGCGGCTGGCCTCATCCCGCAGCTCCGACCTGGAACGGAACCTTCCCGAGCGTTTCAGCGGCTCCATGATGGTGGATTCGATCCGCATCCGCGGGTTCAGGCTTGAGTACGGGTCCTGGAACACGATCTGCATCTGTTCCCGTACCGTTCTCAGTTCCCCTCCCCGGACATGGGTGATGTCCGTTCCGTTTAACAGAATCTCACCTTCCGTGGCCTCCTGCAGACGGATGAGGGTGCGTCCAAGGGTGGATTTCCCACACCCCGACTCTCCCACCACGCCCAGGGTCTCTCCTTTTTCAATTGAAAATGACACGTCATCCACCGCGTGATTGATTCCCGCAGGCACTTTGAAGTATTTTTTCAAATGTTTCACTTCGATCAGGGACGGCATATACTAATCCTCCTTTTGTTTGAGACCGCATCTGCAAAAATGGCCGGGTGCAATTTCTCTGAATTCGATTTTCCCCTTGCTGCATCCGCCCTTTGCATGGGGACAGCGCGGTGCAAACGCACAGCCCTCCGGCAGGTCGGTGGGGTCCGGCGGCGAACCGGTAATGGGCTTTAGCCGCCTGGCCTGGCTGTTCATGCCGGGCAGGGAGTGAAACAGGCCAACGGTGTACGGGTGGGACGGATGCAGGAAAATGTCTTCCCTGCTGCCGTATTCCAGTATCTCCCCTGCATAGATCACGGCCACCCGGTCGCTGGTCTCGGCCACCACGCCCAGGTCATGGGTGATCAGCAGCATGGAGGTGTTGTATTTAACCTTTAAGTCCTTGATGAGGTCCAGCACCTGGGCCTGGATGGTCACGTCCAGGGCCGTGGTCGGTTCATCCGCAAGCAGCAGGTCCGGGCTGCAGGCCAGAGCCATGGCAATCACCACGCGCTGTTTCATACCGCCGGAGAACTCAAAGGGGTATTCGGCAAACCGCTCCGCCGGAATCCCCACCAGCTCCAGCATTTTCCCGGCCTCCTCCTCCGCTTCCTTCCTGGTATAGTCGTTGTGCAGCAGCAGTCCCTCCACGATCTGCTCCCCCACCGCCATAATGGGGTTGAGAGCCGTCATGGGGTCCTGGAAGATCATGGCGATCTTCCCGCCGCGGATTTTCAGCATTTCCTCCGCCGGCTTTTTGAGCAGGTCCTCGCCTTCCAGAATAATCCGCCCCTGCTTCAGCCTGGCCGGCGGATTGGGCAGGATTCCAAGGATCGCCTTGGCAATGGTCGTCTTGCCGGCTCCCGTCTCACCCACCAGGGCCAGCGTCTCCCCCTTATCCATATCAAAGGAAATGCCGTTAACCGCATGGACCGTCTTCCTGCCGGATGTGTAGATCACCTCCAGGTCCCGCACCGAAAGAAATTTCTGTGTAGTTTCATCCATTTTCTTAAACACTCCTTTCAACTGCGAAGCTTCGGGTCCATGGCATCGCGCAGTCCGTCACCGATCAGATTGATAGCCAGCACGGTAAGCGCAATGACAATTCCGGGGAACATGATCAAATGCGGGTAATTCAGTATATGGGTTCTGGCATCCGCCAGCATGGCGCCCCATTCCGGCGTGGGCGGCTGGACTCCCAGGCCGATGTAGGACAGGGCCGCCGCCATGGTGATGTTCATGCCGATATTCATGGTGGCGTCCACGATCACCGGGGATACCACGTTTGGCAGGATGTGGCGGAACATAATGCTTAGATGGGAACAGTTGATGGACTGGGCCGCCTCCAGGTAATCCTTGGAGCGCTCCGAGAGAATCTGCCCCCGGATCAGGCGCACGTCAATGGGCACATTTCCAATGGCCAGGGCCAGCACCGTATGGAAGAATCCCGCGCCCAGCACAGCTGAAATGAGGATGCACAACAGCATACTCGGAAGGCTGGACCAGATGTCCAGAAAACGCATGATCAGAGTCTCCGTCCTGCCGCCGAAATATCCGGCGATACAGCCGATCAGGCATCCCAGCACCGCGCTGAACACTGCGGCGCAGATTCCCAGGGCCAGGGAATACCTTCCCCCGTAGAGAAGGCGGCTGAACAGGTCGCGTCCCATTGCGTCTGTCCCGAATATATGCTTAAGGGACGGCGTCCCAAACATACCCGCCAGATCCATTTCATTTACGCCGTAAGGCGCGATCATGGATGCGGCTGCACATGACAGGACAATGAGGGCCAGCAGGACCATTCCCACCCTGGAACCCTTATTTTTCCAGATTCTTGTAAATGTCTCTGCAAAAAGTGATGATTCGCCTGTTTGATTCATTTTCATGCCTTGACCGCCTTTCTCTTTTTCACGCCCGAATACTGAGCCTTGATTCTCGGGTCAATGAGTGCATAAATCAGGTCCACCGCCAGCATAACCAGGGCTGTGAAGACCGCAAAGAACAGTACGCAGGCCCTGACTACCGGAAAATCCCGCATGTTGATCGCATTCAGCATATAAAGTCCCACGCCGGGAACGGAAAACACGCTTTCTATCACAGCGGACCCGGCCACGATTCTTGCAAACCCGGCGCCGATGGATGTGATGATGGGCATCAGCGCATTGGGAAGCATGTGCTTTAAAACGACCATTTTCTCATGCTGGCCCTTGGCCCTTGCCGTGGTAATGTAATCCTCGCGGAATACCCCCAGCATACTGGCCCTGGTCTGGCGCGCATTGACCGCGATTCCGCCCAGGGCGCTGCATATGATAGGCATTACATAATACTGGGGGCCTCCGATTCCGTAGGAGGGAAGCCAGCCCAGCTTTGCCGAGAACAGAAGGATCATCATCAGAGCCACCCAGAAATCCGGGCAGGAGATGAAAATCATGGCAATGGCCATGGTCAGGGAATCCTGCCATCTGCCCTCGTGGGTCGCCGCAAAGATCCCAAGATACAGGCCCAGTCCCAGGTTCAGCACCATGGCGCTGACGCCGATCAGGATGGTACGCGGCAGGCGCACCAGCATTTCCTGGTAAACAGGTTTGTCGTAAACCCAGGAATTCCCGAAATCCATCCGGATAAATGTATTGTAGAAATAGCTTCCCAGCTGTGCCGGATACGGCCGGTCGATCCCCATCTTTGTCCGCATGAGAGCGATATCGGACGCGGAGGCATTTCCTCCGGCGATCACAACAGCAGGGTCGCCGGGGGTAAAATACAGGATAGTAAATATGATAAATGCCGTTCCAAGCACAATTACGATCATCCAGAGCAGTCTCTTTAATATATATTTTCCCATATGATTCACTCCGATTTTTACAGGTTAATCCAAATAATAGTCGCATGCTCCCGGAAGAAGGAATTCACTCTCGCGGTACACCAGGTTTGCAAACTCTTTGCTGTACACCGCGTTCATCTTCGGCATGCACAGCGCATGATAATACGCGTTCTCCACAATGTAATCATGGACCTTGGCCATGTTTTCCTTGTTGTGTCCCTCTGCCGTGTTGGCTGTCTCAAACAGCTCCTGCAGTGTATCATCATGTAAAAATGCCATATTGAAACCGGTTCCGAACTCATTGTAATTGATGGGCCGGTTCCACTCTCCCACCTGTGTGCCGCCGCCGGGATTCCACAGCAGCAGATCCCAGGCTTTTGGATTATTCACATCGGACTGCACCAGCGCGCTTTCCTTGGAATTGATCTCCACATTGATTCCGGCCTGTAAAAGCAGGGCCTGGATCATGGTCATGATGCTCTTTAAGTCTTCCCGGTTAAATCCTTCCAGGGAGATGGTTTCCCCGTTATAGCCGGACTTGCCCAGATATTCCTTGGCCTTCTCCAGGTCATATGTATTCATGTATGTCTCCGTGTTCTCCCATGCCGGATCGTAATCGTCAAAGAACGGGGTTCCGAACGCCTTGGCCGCAATACATGTGCCGGTAGCTGCCGCGATCGCATTGTTGTCCAGTGCATAGAAAATGGCCTTTCTCAGGTTGACATCGCTCATAAGACCGCCTTCCGTACAGTTGGGAATCAGTACGTACATCTCAGATCCCTGGGTTACAAACACACCGTAACGGTCCGCATACTGCCCTCCCTCTGCAAAGTCGGCCAGGTTCTCTGCAGGAACTGCCTGTGAATACTGGATCTGGTCCGTACTGAGAGCAATGACATGCTGGGACGCCTCGGCAATAATATCATACTCAATGGTCTGTACATTTGCCTTGTGGTTCGCGTCTCTAAGTTCTTCAGACTGCCAGTATTTGTCATTGGCCACCAGGGTCAGATGGGAACCGGATACATACTCGCTGACCGTGTACGGACCAGTGCCGACAGGCTTGTCCGCAAAGCCTCCGATCTCCTCGTAGGATTTCTGCGAAACGATCATGGTGCGGCACCACGGCCACTCCAAAGCTCCCACCTGCTTAACAGGACCTGTCCATGTATACTCCACAGTATAGTCATCGACTGCCTTTACACTGTCAAAGATATCATATTTTACTGCATTTCCCGAATCCACGATCAGCCCAACGGAAAAAACCACGTCCTGGGCCTTGATCTGGTTGCCGGCTGCATCGTAGATGTTGTCATACAGCGTCACCCTGGTGTGGGTCTCATCCACGTTCTCATACTCCTTTGCCATGATCGAAACATACTCGCCTCCCCTGAAATCAAAGAGCGCCTCGTAAATATTGTAGTAAATATACTGTTTGCTGTGATCCCCGGCCCATGTATACGGCGCAAGGTCCTGAGGATCACTGGAAAGCGCAACCGTCACCTTTTCGTAGCGCCCGTCCGAGTCAGCCGTTGTCCTCCGCCCCGCTTCCGCCGTGGGGGCTTCGGACGAAGCCGCGGCCGCCTGCTCCTTGTTATCTTCTGGAGCACTTCCCGCCTCTGACGTCTTCGCCGCGGCTCCCCCGCCGCCACAGGCTGCCAGAGAAACTGCCATGGATGCCGCCAATGTCACTGCCATTACACGCTTTAACAAATTTCCGCCCCATCTTTTCTGCATTTCTTGTACCTCCCAATCAATTTGTGTGATTTTATTTTAGTATATTTGTCAATAATGAACAAACCGATTTTGGAAGTGATTTATGCAGTTTGTGCAATTAGTATGTTCTTGAGCAAGGTCCGGGCCTTGATACCCGTTGTTTCCCAAGGCCCTGCTATAGGCCTCCGGGAAGGGGGCATAGTGTCTGTTTTTATCAGATATCCCTTTGCGGGAAAAAGGGAATAGATATTGTGGGTCTTATAATAGATGGCTACAACAATGCGCTCCCCCCCCCCCCCC